>CANHTV010000085.1 GCA_947463285.1 Verrucomicrobiaceae bacterium
GTCCAGAATGGCCTGGGTGGCGCTGGTGCCGAGGCGGGTGCAGCCGAGATCACGCACGCGGATGAGGCCATCGAGATCACGGATGCCGCCGCTGGCTTTCACCTGCACGTGGTCCGGGCTGTGCTGACGCATGAGCCGCAGATCGTGCTCGGTGGCACCACGAGAGAGCAGTTGCCCGTCAGTCTGCTTCACGAAACCAAAGCCGGTGCTGGTCTTGACCCAATCCGCTCCAGCTCGGCCACAGATCTCACACAGAGCGATCTTGGTGGCATCAGTGGGCAGGTAGTCGTTTTCAAAGATGACCTTCAATTTCGCCCCATGCTGATGAGCCTCGTCAGCGATGACTCTGATCTCGTTTTCCAGATAGGCCCAGTCGCCTTCGAGGGCTTTGGCGACATTGATGACCATGTCGATCTCCCGAGCGCCCTGCTGGCAGGCGAGCTGGGTTTCGTAGCGCTTCACTTCCGTGGCGCTGTTCCCTGCGGGAAAACCGACGACACAGCTGACGATGACATCCGTGCCCGCTAGCACCTCGGCGGCGCGTGGCACCCAGTAGGGCTTCACACAGACGGTGGCGATGTCATAAGCCACGGCCATCTGACAGCCTGCGATGGCCTCGGCCTCTGTCATCGTGGGATGCAGCAGGGCGTGGTCGATCATCTTCGCGAGTTCGGCGTAGGTGTAGTTCATTTTTTTGGGGCTGGGGAAATCGGAGCCGCCGGGGTAGCGATGGCGATGCCGAGATCGACGGTGGGTTCATCTGCATCAATCAACGGCGGGTCAGTGATTGTGCCGCCGGACTTCACCAGATCAGCGCCCACGGAGTAAAGCAGGCCCTTGAGTGGATCATACTGCATGGGCTCTCCGGAAAAGGGATCTGTGGGCACTTCCAAAAGATAGTTAGGCACGAGGCAGGCCAGATCTGGCGGCAGTTTTTGATGCTCCACCACATAACGACGCACGGCAAAAAGGCAGAGCAGCAAACCATGGCGGGCTTTGGCGAGGCCATGCCTTTCTGGGATGTTCAGGTAGGGCTCGATGTGCTCGGAAAAATAAGCTGCGCCAGCGCCATTGGGCTGGATCATCAGGGGGCGGCTGCGTCGGATGTTGCTCACGGTCTGGGTGGAGCCTCCGAGTGCGGCGTAGGGGGGCAGCACGATCTCATTGCGCAGGCGGCGGATAGCATCGGCAAAGAGGCCAAGGGTTTCATGCTTTTTGAAGAACAGGCGGGCAGGCCGCTCCCGGGTGATGCCACGCGGCAGGGTATCCACAGGTGCGCCGCTTTTTTCACCGAAAAGCAGTTTTTTCTGATGCACGTAAAAGGCGCTCAGAGCCCCCTGAAGAAGGGTGTCCGTCGGGGCACACTGGTGGAATTCATTTTGAAAAGCAGCGAGTGATGAGCTGCTCATGCGCACCTGCCGGAGGATCTCAGCAGCGGACTGAACGCAGGCCATGTGCATCTCCTGAGCCCGCAACATGAAGGAGGGCCAGGCCCATAGTTCATGCATCCGGCGGCTCAGCTCGGCCATGTCGATCACGGCAATGAGTGCGGCTTCGTGGTTGCCATGGCGCATGAGATAGGCGGACTGGGCCTGCAAAAGAAAACGCACATGCGGCCAAGCCGGGTGTTCACCCAGGTCTTCGCCATGCCAAGCGGCGTGATGAGCGTGCCAGTCGAAGTCTTCCAGCAGGTCGCGCAGGTTGTCCAAAGCATCGCCGTTTTTGATCACATGCGCAGCCAGCGTCGGCGTGTCCCAATTCCAGGCGGGTTTCATGTCCAACTCGTGATTTTCAACACGCTTTATGGCATTGAGGAAGACCTTGAGTCGCTCAGGAGCTTGGATCTTGGGAGTCTGATCCACCGGCACGGTGATCCTCAGATCATTGTCTGAGCCACCACTGCTGTCGTGCAGATAGATCCAGGCCAGCAGCATGAACCCCAGCATCCCAAGGCTGAGGATGATGGGAGTGTTCCATGAAAAAACCGGCTGGTGCTGAAACTCGCGCTCTACTGAAACAGGTTTCGTGCTGCGGGGAGCTTGCGGTTGCAGATGGGGTGGCTCTCCGGGCTCATCGTTCGCTTTTTCCAACTGTGGCTCGAAGTTGGAAACCCTCGCTGCTGGTGGCGCTGCCGATTTCATCGCTACCGGGGCAGGGGAGTGAAGCGGTGGCTGCGCGGTGGGCGTGGGTTCAGGCATCGCCGATGGCTGCTGAGATGAACGCTTACTGGTGGCTGGTGATACCACGACTGGCGGTGGCTGAAAGCGTGTGTAGTCCATGTCAGTCACCGTTTTCACCGTGGGGACGGGAGCAGCAACAGGAGCTGGGACTACCAACGGTTGAGCCTCGACAGGCTCAACGTTGGCGCCACATTCTTTGAAGGACTTGGTGCGCAGGGCTGACACTGCCGTTTTGCTGACCTCAGTGCTTATGGGGCTGACGGAGGCTGGGTTCTTTTGTTCCCGCTCGCGTCTTCGTTTTTCCGCCAGCGCATGACGCCGAGCTTCAGCGAGCTCCCATTCGTCATCGAAGCTCCAGGGTGACACCCACTCGGCCTGCTTTGGCAGCGGCAGGTCGGCATCATCACGAGGGGCGGTCATCACACGGTGGGGCTAGTTTTTACCAAGCTCAGTCGCCCTCAGCCGGCTCCAGATCAATCTGGAAAAAATCGGCAAACACCTGGCGATAGACTGAGCGTTTGAACTTCGGCACCCAGCTCATCTTGAAGTCGCGTGGCTGAATCCATTTACACGTCGCGAACTCCTGATGCGTGGCGGCGAGGTCGATGTCGGCATCGGTGCCGAGAAAACGGCACAGGTAATAGGTCTGCTCCTGCCCGCCATAGATACCGTATTTCAGGCGGTTCTTGGCGAAGGCATAACGATAGCCGCCGCGTTGCTGAAGAATTTGCAGCTTGTCCCGCGTGACACCGATCTCTTCCGCCAGCTCACGAAAGACAGCCGTTTCAGCATCCTCGCCTTCATCAATGCCACCTTGGGGAAACTGCCAGGCCCCTTTGATATTGATGCGCTCCGCCACGAAGATCTCATCCTGCGCATTCATCAAAATGGCAGCGACGTTGGGACGATAAAGAATGGGCGGGGCAACGGGGAAATCCATGGGGGATGCGGAGAGTATGGGGTGCGAGGCCTTTGTCACGCAGCTAGTGCGCCGATCTCACGACAAACTGCGCCTCTCGATGCACGGCACGTTTCTCTAGCTACGATGACCCTACCTCGCAGCGCTGATCTGGGGGCAATCTCACGTCGCCAGCTTTTTGAAATCAAACTGGCAGCAGCCGAGATCGAGCACGCTGGCATTGTCTGCTAGATGCTCGGCGATGGCTGGAGAGACGGCGTAAAGCCGCTGCTGGCCTTGTTTTTCCTGTGCTAGAAGACCCGCTTCACGCAGGATGCGCAGATGCTTGGAGACATTGTACTGGCTCATGCCCGTGGCCTCGGCGAGGTCGTTCACCGAGTGCTCGCCTTGTAGAAGCAGGCGCATCAGACGCAGGCGGTTTTCCTCGGCCAGCGCCTTCATGGCAGGGAGACAGTCGATCTTGGTAGGCACATGCAGATGATGTCCGTGCTTATAAACTCTTCAACAAGCGAAGCATGCATTCATCAATATGTTTGACGGGTCATATACCAGCATCCAAGGACCGGGCCGATGCTCGCCGCCCTAATCATCACCGCAGCGCTGGCCATGGTCTATGCCAATGGTGCCAACGCCAACTTCAAAGGCGTGGCCTCCCTCTTCGGCAGCAGCACGACGAGCTACTGGACAGCGGTGCGCTGGGCCGCAGTGACCACAGCGGCTGGCTGCCTCGCGGCGCTTTTTATGCCGGGCACGCTGCTGGAGACCTTTTCAGGAAAAGGACTCGTGCCGAATGAATTGGTGGGCCGTTCGGACTTCCTGCTCGCCGTGGGCCTGGGTGCGGCCATCGCGAATCTGCTCGCCACACGGCTGGGTTTTCCGGTTTCCACCACGCACATGCTCATGGGTGCGCTGCTCGGTGCCGGGCTCGCGGCTGAGCCTGAAGGCGTGCGCTATGCGAAGCTGTGGGACAGCTTCGTCAAGCCGCTGCTCATCACGCCCGTGCTCGCACTCGTGCTCGGCGGCAGTCTTTACCTGCTGCTGAAGCTGCTGCGACTCGCCCCCGACCACCGCACGCCGCTGCTGGACTCGCTGCACTTCCTCAGCGCAGGTGCCGTGGGCTTTGCTCGTGGCATGAATGACTCGCCGAAGCTGCTGGCGCTGCTCGTGGGGGGAGGTCAGATCAATGAAGCCTACGGCCTGCTGCTGGTCATGCTCTTCATAGCGCTCGGCGGTTTCATCAGCGCACGCCAGGTGGCGGATACTCTCTCTCACAAGATCACGGGCATGAACCCAGGTCAGGGTTTCGCGGCCAATCTCGCCACGTCCTTGCTCACCACCACGGCGAGCTTCCACGGACTGCCCGTGTCCACCACACACGTCTCCGTCGGTGCCTTGTTGGGCATTGGCATCACGACGAAACAAGCCCGCTGGCGCACCATCGTGCCTGTGCTGATGGCCTGGCTGATCACCCTGCCCTGCGCAGGTCTGCTCGCCGCCTTCATGTGGTGGCTGGTGACGCTGGGCGGAGAGTAAAAACGGGTCGGCAGAAAGAATTCGAAGGCGGCAAAGTTTATAGTTGCGCATTTGTGCATATATCCACATAAGGCCAGCCTGCTCACACTTCCAACCATGCTCCAACACACCCTCACCCGACTGCTGCCCCTCGGGCTCATCCTCGGCACAACCGTAGCCCAGGAAGCTGCGCCGAAACCTGACACCAAGCCGCAAGAACTGCCTGAAATGGTCATCTCCTCCCAGAAGATCGGACGTGATCTGCTGAATGCTCCAATCAGTGCCACTGTGGCGGACCAGGCGTTTCTGGAGCAGGCAGCCATCCGCAATGTGCAGGACGCTGCCATCTATGCCCCGAACACTTTTCTCAATCAATTCAGTGCACGTAAACTCAGCAATCCTTTCTTCCGTGGTGTGGCCGGCTCTCCACTGAATCCAGGTGTGACCACCTTCTTTGACGGCGTGCCTCAGCTCAATGGTAACTCCTCCAGCCTTGAGCTTCTGGATGTGGAGCAGATCGACTTTATTCGAGGTCCCCAGGGTGCCCTTTTCGGAAGAAACACGGTCGGTGGTCTCATCAATGTCACCAGTCGCCGCCCGTCTCTGGACAGCTTCGGAGGTGAGATTGAAACCACCTTTGGCAACTACAACAGCTACGATGTCCGTGGACGCGTGACGACGCCACTCATTCAGGATCAACTCGGCTTCAGCTTCGCAGGCGGCTACAACGAGCGTGATGGTTTCACGGACGACACCGTCTCAGGCACCGACATCGACAACCGCAGCGCCTACTTTGGCAAAGCGCAGTTTCTCTGGACTCCGTCCGATGAACTCGAGGTCCGCCTCATCATCGCCGGTGAAAGCTCTCGCGATGGCGACTACGCCTTGAATAACCTCGCCGCACTGCGGAGCAATCCACGCCAGAGTGGCAGATCCTTTCTCGGCTACGTCGAGCGTGACGTTCTCATGCCGACGCTTCAGATCACCTATCACGCAGACGCTTTCGACTTTACCTCGACCACGGGTTTCGTGTGGTGGGAAACCACAGACTTTACGGATGTGGATTACAATCCCTTCAACATCGCCTCCCGCTTCAACACGGAAAAGATGGCCAGCTTTACCCAGGAGTTCCGTTTCTCGAATCCGGCCTCCAGTCCCGTTTCTTTGAGTGAAAGCGCCACCCTGGCGTGGCAGGCAGGGCTTTTCTTCTTCCACTCTGACTATGATCAAAGTGTGTACAATGATGTGAATCCACCGCTCTCACCGATCCCTGCGACATTCCGCTCTGGTAACACCGCCAACCTCACGGACTGGGGCCTCGGCCTTTACGCTCAAGGAACGCTCACCCTCTGGGAAAAGCTGGACCTCACACTCGGTGTACGCTGGGACCATGAGGACAAGGAAGCCGATCTTGGCTCTTACACGGTCCCCGCCTTTGGGCCTCCAGGTCGTCGCATGCTGGAGAACAGCTTCAGCCAAGTAACACCGCAGGCCAGCATCGCCTATCACATCACGCCTGATGCGCTGGCCTACGCCAGCTTCTCCGGCGGCTATAAGGCAGGTGGCTTCAATGCCATCGGCGACCCGAGCTATGATGAGGAGACGAGTTGGAACTATGAAATTGGCGTAAAAGGCCGCATTTTGGACGGTGACCTCCGCTTCGGCCTCGCTGCCTTCTACACGGACTGGCAGGATCTCCAGCTAAACCAACTCCTCACCCCGACCCAGTTCTTTATCGCCAACGCTGGCGATGCCACGGCGATGGGTATCGAGCTCGATCTCGCCTACCAAGTGTGCAAAAACTTCTCCCTCTTCGGCAGCGCGAGTTGGCAGGATAGTGAGTTTGGCTCCAACGCCATCGATAGCGGTGCCAGTGTCGCCAACAACACACTGCCCTACGCGCCTGACTACAACGTCACTGTCGGCACTCAGCTTGATTTCCCAGTGACAGAACAGGTCAGCCTCTATGCCCGCGCTGACGTGCAATTCATCGGCACCTTCAACTACACCCCGCAGAACAGCTTCGGCCAGGACGCTTACACGATTGCGAACTTCCGCCTTGGCGTCCGTGGCAAAAAATGGTTCACCGAGGCTTTTGTGAACAACGCCTTCGATACGGAATACATCCCTATTGCCTTCGGAGGCTCTGCCGCCACGGCCTTCGGTGAAAGTGGCGCTCCTGCTACCTTCGGCGTCCGCACGGGCATCAAGTTCTGATCCCTTCCTGCGCAAATCCAACCATATCGGCAAGGTCAGTTTCAGGTGTCAGAATACTTCATCTCGAAATGAAAAAACCTGACCCCACATCCTTTCCTCACCCCCAAACCATGAAATCGATTTTCGCCCTCATCCTCCTCGCCACGACCGCGCAGGCCGACATCGGCCTCATTTCAGTAGCTGAAGCCAAAAAGCTCATCGAGCACCCCGACGCCGCCCAGCGCCCTATCGTGCTCGATACACGCGGCGGCTACAAAGACTACTTCCGCGGCCACCTGCCCACCGCCCATCACATCAACTTCGACACCCTGCGCGGCACGGATGCCGCCGTGCCCGTGCAATACCTGCCCGACAGCATCACCAAAGCCTTGCTGAAGCGTGCCGGTGCCGACAAGAACCGACTCCACCTCGTCTATGCCACCGGAGCCAAGCTCCCGAACGACGAGATCCTGAGCACCAGCATGGTCGTCTATGTTTTGGAGAAGTTCGGCATCCAGAACATCCGCGTCGTCGATGGCGGCCTCGCCGAATGGACCGAGCAGGGCTTCCCCGCCGCCAAAGACTACTTTGGCAATCCCGCTGGCAGCCTTCCCTGGAAGGGTGACAAGAGCATCGGTGTCGATGTGAAAACCGTGCAGGCGCATGTCGGCAAGCCGGGGAACCTCCTCGTCGATGCCCGCCCGCTGAACGAATACCAGGGCAATGACGACGTCTGGCTGCGCAAAGGTCACATCCCCGGAGCCATCAGCTTCCACTGGGCCCGCCTGATGCAGCAAAGCAACACCCACAAGTTCAAGTCCGTCTCCGCCATGAAGGCCGAGCTCACGAAAGCAGGTATCACACCGGATCAAAACATCATCTGCTACTGCGGCACCTCACGGGAAGGCAGCCTCATCTACTTCACTTTAAAGCACCTCCTTGGTTATCCGAACGTCCGCCTCTACGAAGGCTCCTGGAAAGAGTATGTCTGGCTGAATGGCAAGTCCCTGCCTGCTGAAACCGGCGGTAAGGCAGCTGGGAAGTGATTCCTACCGTAGTGGTTCATTCCGGCACAGCGGTTGGACAATCAGCAATCCTTTTGAAGGTGTCCGTCGCTTAGTTCATTAGCGAAGAATTTGAACCACTAATGGACGCTAATAGACACTCATTTTATGAGGCTCAGAGGCTTGTAAATGAGTGCTCATTAGTGAGAATTAGTGGTTAAACCAAAGGCTTCAGTCTTTGCCGTTGGCCTTTACATTTAGATTATTACTCAATCCTTTCTTCACGGCTTCCAAAAGTTTTTGGGTGTGAGGCAGGTCATCAGCATCATCCATTGAATCTGCTTTTGGTGGAGGCTCACCAAAGTTCATCCACTCGTGATATTTTTTCCAAGGACCGACTAAAAAATAATGGGTTCTCAATCTACCCACTGAATTTAGATCACCTTTTTGGCTGATTCGATCACGGACGGTAGATCTTCCTTCTTGATGTGACTCATGGTGGCCGCCGCCTTCAGCACCTCCTCCACGCTTTGCTTTCGGCCTATTGGCTTAACCCATGGTTTGGACCAAACCAAATAACTTAAAGTTAATCCAATCAAGATGGCTAGGATCACAGTTCGTTTAATCATTACTCATTTTTGATTTTGAGGACGTGTTCACTCTTCCTGCGCTTTGCTGGATCACCTATGTAACCTGATGCATTGCATTTCCATTTGCAGCTCTCATTCGATTTTCTGCTAAAACTCTAGTCATGCGCGTTTCGCGATATGCCATAGCATCAATTTCTGCCGTCATCGGATCTCCACTCTTATTATCCCACTGCTGTAGCCTTGCTTGCTGGCCAATGGAAGTTGCCATAACCATGATTGGAGCAGGAATCGGCATTGGCCTGACGGGAAAAGCGAAGTCCGGATTTTTGGCATGGGGATTGGCGACGATCGCAAGCTTTCTCATCTCGCTGATGATGACCATTGGCTACATCGAATTCCTTCACTCTCCCCTGTTCCCGGAATCATTGCTTACCAAATAAACCTTCCTCAAAGCATAGCCGATTGCTGGATAAATGGATTCATGGTCTTGGCGAGCAGTAGAGATTCTCGCAGTAGGCAGTAGAATTCTCTGCATTCGACGGGCTACCTATATGGCGCATGTTTTTCTATAGCCAGCTAGTCTTGGTAGGGGGATTGAAAGGCCTAACTGCACTCCCCAAACCCCTCGTCCTGGTCCCGCATGCGGGAAGCCTACGGCGGGAGCTCGGAAACCTGTTTTTTGAGCTAAAAGGGGCGTTTCCTAACTTTTCGGGTCTGTTTCCGCGCTTCGCGAGTTCGTTTCCGTGCTTTGCGGGTCTATTTCTTGAATTTTCGAGTCGTCCGCTGCGCTTGACGATGCGGTTTCACCGTTTTTTGATGGTTTTTCTCGGTTCATCGAAGGACTCGCAGCGGTTTTGACCCTATTTCCGTAAGTGGCCCGTCAATTTCTGCGGATTTGGGTCTTTTTCCCAAAAACCGAAGTCTCTTTCCCGACTTCGTCAGTCAGTTTCTGCACTTCGAGAGTCAGTTTCCAAGAATCACAACTCAATTTCCGTTGTTCGTGACTCAATTTCTCTGGTTGGCGATTCAGTTTCCGCTGTTCGCTAGTCGATTTCCGCTGTTCGCGGCTTCGTTGCTGGTGTCAGTGGGTAGCTGACGCGGGCAGGAGTGCCCGCTTCACTGCCAAGCGGGAGCCTCGGACTGGAAGGTCACTCGCTCCTTGCTGAGGGGATGGGTGAAGCTGATGCGCTGCGCGTGCAGGCACATGGGGGCATCGGCGACATCCAGCGTCTGGGTGTCGCCTTTTTTGCCGCCGGGCAGGTACACCTGA
The DNA here is from genome assembly GCA_947463285.1 of Verrucomicrobiaceae bacterium. GTDB lineage: Bacteria > Verrucomicrobiota > Verrucomicrobiia > Verrucomicrobiales > Verrucomicrobiaceae > Prosthecobacter. The sequence goes on from CANHTV010000085.1 coordinate 9,672, forward strand.
TCTCCGACGATGGGAAAGCCTAGCTGCCAGAGATGGATGCGGATTTGGTTCGTGCGACCCGTGATCGGGCGTGCCTCCAGAAGGGCGGTGCCATCGGCATCACGGCTCAGCACGTGGAACTCCGTGCGTGAGGCGTCGCCATTTTCTTCATCGACCTCGCGGCTGCCCAGAGCGCCAGCTTCGGAGCTGATCGGTGCATCGCAGGCGAAACTGTCCTCTGCCGGATGTCCTTGGACACGGACGAGATAGACTTTCTCCACCTCGCCTCTGGCAAATTGCGGCTGGATCTGCCCGGCAAAGTGTCGCGTGCGGGCGATGACGACGAGGCCGGTGGTGTTCGCATCCAGGCGATGGCAGGCACGCAGTTTCTGCGGCGCATAGACTTGGTTCAGGATGTATTGCAGCGTGTTGCGGTTGTAGCGACCGCCGGGATGCATGGGCAGTGGCGCGGGTTTTTCCACCACCAGCACGGCCTGATCTTCATGCAGGATGCGGATGTCGGCGTTCACATCAGGCTCCACATTCGCAGGGACGAGCTGCACGAAGCGTTCTCCGGCACGCACGATCTGGTCCGGTGTGGCGATGCGGTCTTCTAGATCCAGCAGGCGCTGTTTTGCAAAACGGTCCACCCACTCTTCACGCGGTACTACCGGCAAAATCGTCACCAGCGTTTCCAGCAGCGTCATGCCATCACAGTGCTTTGGCACAGAGAGAGGGCGCAGGTTATCATAAGGCGCACTGCCAGGCAGCGGCGTCGTCAGCTGGCGGATTTTCGCATGGCGTTTCAGGATGCTTGCCTGCATCTGCTGCTCCGTGGTTTTGAAGCAATACGGGCAGGAGACATTCTCCACAAAGCGTGGGTCGGCCTGGTCGTCATCCGTGAGCGGAGACTGGCACATGTAGCACTGGGTGGACTGCGTTTCCTCCAGCCCAGGGTCCACGCCGACGCGTTGGTCGAAGACGAAGCACTCGCCATCGTAGTGATCACCGCCGACTTCCTCAAAGTACTTCAGGATGCCGCCTTCGAGCTGCCAGATCTGCTCAAACCCTTCGCGCTCCATGAACGGCGCGGCCTTTTCA
>CANHTV010000086.1 GCA_947463285.1 Verrucomicrobiaceae bacterium
GCTGAGCGCAAGCATGTCATCCCACTTTTGATCCATGGTGATGCGGCTTTTGCAGGTCAGGGCATGGTGGCAGAGGTGCTGAATCTTTCGCAGCTTCCAGGCTATCGCACTGGTGGTACCATCCACATCGTAGTGAACAATCAGATTGGTTTCACCACCTCTCCAGCAGATGCTCGTTCCACCACTTATTGCACGGACGTTGCCAAGATGATCGACGCGCCAGTCATCCATGTGAATGGTGACTGCCCGCTTGAAGTGGCTGCGGCTGCTCGCCTCGCTTTAGACTTCCGCCAGAAGTTCGCTCGCGATGTCGTTTTGGACATCGTTTGCTACCGTCGTTATGGCCACAATGAAACGGACGAACCCGCTTTCACGCAGCCAAACATGGCCCGTGCCATCGCTGCTCATCCATCCACAGCCACGCTCTTCCGTCAGCAACTCATTCAAGCTGGCGTGCTCGATGTTGCCGAGGCAGATGCGCTGCAAAAAGAACTTGAAGACGAACTTGAAGACGGTGTCAAAGCACTGGCAGATCGTGAAGGCAGCTCTGGTGGCAATCCCTTCGAAGGCTCCACCGCTGAACCTCAGGCGGCTTATGACTACAACGTCGTGCCAACAGGCGTGACCACCGAGCATCTGAATCTCATTGGTCGCAAGTTGCTTGAAGCACCTGAAGGCTTCCGTCTTCACCCGACCATCGCCAAGCGCTTCCTTGCTGCTCGTGCCAAGGCTATCGAATCCGGTGAGGGTATCGACTGGGCTTATGCCGAGTCACTCGCCTTTGGTTCCATCTTGACGGAAGGACACGGAGTCCGCCTTTCTGGACAAGATGTCCGCCGCGGCACCTTCAGTCATCGTCACAGCGTGTTTTATGACACCGAGACTCGCGAGCGTCACATCCCGCTGAACAATCTGGCAGAAGAGCAGGGGAACTTCTGTGTTTACAACAGCCTTCTGTCCGAAGTGGCTGTTCTTGGTTTTGACTACGGCTACTCACTGCTCGCGCAAAACATGCTCATCTGCTGGGAAGCTCAGTTTGGTGACTTCGTGAACGGTGCCCAGGTCATTCTGGACCAGTTCATCTCCTCAGCCGAAAGCAAATGGCAGCGCCCGAGCCACATCACGCTGCTCCTTCCGCACGGTTTTGAAGGCCAGGGTCCAGAGCACTCCAGCGCGCGTCTTGAGCGCTTCTTGCAAAACAGCGCCGGTGGAAACTGGCAGGTCTGTAACTTTACCACGCCAGCCCAGTATTTCCACGCCCTGCGTCGTCAGGTGAAGCGTGGCACACGCAAGCCGCTCATCGTCATGACGCCGAAGAGCCTGCTTCGCCATCCTCGTTGCGTTTCCAAGCTTAGCGACATGGCTGAAGGTTCGTCCTTCCGTGAGGTGCTGGATGATGAGCATCTTCTCGCCGCACCAGAGCGCATCACGCGTCTCATTTTGTGCAGTGGCAAGGTGTACTACGATCTCCTCGAATTCCGCGAGCAAAACAACATCAAGAACGCCGCCATCATCCGCATCGAGCAACTTTATCCGCTGCACTATGAGATGCTCAAAGAGATCGTCGCCAAATATCCCCGTGCTCAGAAGAAGTGGGTCTGGTGTCAGGAAGAGCCTCGCAACATGGGTGCTTTCTACTACATCCGCCCAAGACTGGAGGAGTTGTCCAATCACAAGCTCCGCTACGCAGGCCGTGAACGCAGTTCCAGCCCAGCCGCAGGCTCCAAAGCCATCCATGTCCTTGAGCAGGAGAAACTCGTCGCAGATGCCTTCAGTGTGTAATCCGCGACTCCGCAAGACCGAATCTCATCCTTCAATCTCCCTTCATCTGTAATCGTAACGTCCCACCAGACCATGGCTGATATCAAAATCCCCGCACTCGGCGAATCCGTCGCCGGAGGTCAAATCTCCAAATGGCACTTCAAAGTCGGCGATGCCGTCAAAGTAGGGGATGTCCTGCTCACCTTGGAAACCGATAAAGTCGCTGCTGAAGTCACCGCTGACACTTCCGGTGTGCTCACCAGCATCGCCAATCAAGAAGGCGATGACGTCGTCATCGGAGCTGTTGTCGGAGTCATTGCTGAAGGTGCCGCAGCACCTGCGGCTTCTGCCCCAGTTCCAGCCGCTCCAGCACCTGTTGCTGACCCCAAGTCCGCTCCTGAGCCTGAAGCCAAAGCGGCACCAGCGCCTGCGCCCAAACCAGCTCCAGCACCTGCTGCTGCCCCAGCCAAGCCTGAAGGCCGCATCACGCGCAAGAAAATGACACCGCTGCGCCGTAAGATCGCTGACCAACTCGTCAGCGCCCAGCAGAACGCTGCCATCCTCACGACATTCAACGAGTGCGATATGAGCAATGTCATGGCCCTGCGTTCCAAATTGCAGGACAGCTTTGTCAAAACCCACGGCGTTAAGCTCGGCTTCATGTCCTTCTTCGTGAAGGCCGTGGTGGAAGCTCTCAAGGCCGTCCCACAGATCAATGTCCGTGTCGAAGGCGATGAAATCGTCCAACAACACTACTTCGATATCGGTGTGGCCGTCGGCACTGAGAAGGGACTCATCGTTCCTGTCCTGCGTGATGCTGATCAAAAAGGTTTTGCCGACATCGAGAAAGACATTCTCGCTTATGCCGCGAAGGCCAAAGAAGGCAAAATTTCCCTACCAGACCTTACTGGTGGAGTCTTCACTATCTCCAACGGTGGCGTTTACGGCAGTCTTCTCAGCACGCCAATCATCAACCCACCGCAGAGCGCCATTCTCGGTATGCACAGCATCCAGCAGAGAGCTGTTGTGGTGGATGGCCAAGTCGTGGTGCGTCCGATGATGTATCTAGCCCTCAGCTATGATCACCGCGTCGTTGATGGCAAAGAAGCTGTCACCTTTCTCATCCGCATCAAGGACTGCATCGAAAATCCAGCCCGCATGTTGGTTGGGGCTTGAGCCTGACTGTCTCCTTGCTCTAACTCGCGTTGGATCAACATTTGTCCATAAAAAGCCCCGACAGCGATGTCGGGGCTTTTTTGCAGGTATCCAAACAAGATCAATTTGTCAGTAGAGCTCTACGGGGGATCGCTTACCGTCTTCCACGCTGAGAAGTTTGGCGCGTTCTTCGCCCAGTGTGGCGACGCGGAGATTCCAGATGTCTTGATTGATGGCTTTGAAGCGCTCCAAGCTGAAAGCATCAGGTTTAACGAGACGCTTTTTTGTTTTCTCGATGCGCATCAGGGCATCGTGCAAGGTAGGGTGTTCGACGCCTTCCAGATGCTGACGGGCTAGTTCCACCATCTCAAGGCGATGACAGATCATGACCAGGTCATTGCCTGAACGTACGGCTTCCTGGATGGCCTGTTCGAAGGTGACTTCGTTCAGAATAGCTCCCATGTCGAGGTCATCGGTCATGGCCAGGCCTTCAAAGCCAAGTTGGTCACGAAGTAGTTTCGTGCAGATGTTATGACTGAGGCTGGCCGGCCAGCGACCACGGTCAGGATCGTAGGCGGTGTAATTGCTGTGACAGGTCATGACACTGTCAATCTCCGGGAGCAAGGCGGTGTAAGGCATCAGCTCGCTCATTTCCATTTCAAGTCGGCTTTTGGTGATGACGGGAAGGAACTCATGGGGATCACATTCAGCAGGCCCATAGCCGGGGAAATGCTTGGCACAGGAAAGGATGCCTTCCTTGCGCATGGAACGGTTGAAGTGACCGGCGTTGTCGATGACTTGCTGCGTGTCCTTGCCCCAGCAACGGCCTTTGAGGGAGTTGTCAGCGGTGTCGTCGTAGGAAATGTCAAGTACAGGGCAAAGATCGAGATTAAAGCCAAAAAGGCGCAAGATTTGTCCCGTGAGTCTTCCGTGTTGTTTGATGAGCGCTGGGTCGCCTTTATCCCGCAGTTGCTGTGCATTGGGCGGCTCTTCACCGATCAGGCGGAGACGTGAGACACGGCCTCCTTCCTGGTCGATCGTAATAAAGGGCTCGATGTCCGAAAGGTCTCGAAGATCGTCGATGAGCTTTCTGAGCTGTTTAGGTGAAACAATGTTGCGGCCAAACAGGATGAAGCCCCCTGGCTGAAGCTTTTTAAAACGAGCAGCGGTGGCAGAGTCGAGTTCGGGTCCGGGGACGCCAGTGAGTAAAAGTTGACCTAGGGACATGATGAAAAAATGAGCAGATGAATTGAGGGCGAAGAAGAAAAGCTCGCCAATCCGCATCAAAGCTAAGAGAATGCTGCGACTCAATGATTCTTTTTTCAATCATGCGCCCGGTTTACTTTTCTCTCATCATTCTCGCCAGCCCACTTTTGGCTGCGCCAGATGCTCCCGCACCGAAGCCAGTTCCGGCCAAACCAGAGCCGACAAAGCCGGAAAAGAAGCCTGAGCCTGCTCCAGCAAAACCAGCGCCATCTCCGACACCCGTTCCGTCGCCAGCACCTGCCCCCAAGCCTGAGCCTACACCTTCAGTCACCCCTGAGGCCAAACTAACCGCAGTGGCGCCTGCTGCATCAACGCCCACAGTGACTACTGCGACGGTGAAGAGTTTGGACAAAAAGAAGACTGTGGCTGAGATCACGAAGGGACACCAGCAGGTTCGAGGGCTTTTTGATCTCTATCTGGATCGCGAAAAAGGCACGGTACATCTCTATATCAAGAAAGAGCACTTCGGTCGTGAGTTCATTTATTTCACCCATACCATGGACGGCGTGGTGCAGGCAGGTCATAATCGTGGTGCTTATGGCAATGAAGTCATCTTCCGCATAGCGAGTGTTTTTGAGCGAGTGGAGTTCGTGGCTGAAAACACATCGTTCTATTTTGATCCTCAAAATGCAATTTCACGCGCAGCCAAAGCGAACATTACCCATGCAGTATTGGCAAGCGAGCCCGTGGTCGCTCGCGATGACGGTGGTGTTTTGATCTCGGCTGGAAATCTGTTTCTGAAAGAGAGTCTGGTAATGGTGAAGCAGCCCGGCGCTGATTCCGGCAAGTCCGTTCTCGGTCGCCTGAGCGAGACGAAATCAAAGTTTACGGCACTTCGGGGTTATCCCGACAACACAGTCGTGGCAGTGGAGTATGTTTTTGAAAACACATCTCCGACCTGGGCGATGGACGAGAAGGTGAAGGCCGATGAGATCACCGATCCACGTTATGTGAGCATCAATGTTCAACATAGCCTCATCAAGATGCCTGAGAATGACTTCAAACCCCGTTTCGAAGATCCGCGTGTCGGCTTTTTCAGTACGCAGGTGACGGATCTCACCAGCACATCCAGCACGCCTTATCGTGATGTGATCCATCGCTGGCATCTGATGAAACAGAAGCCTGGTGTGAAGCTGAGCGAGCCCGTTCAGCCAATTGTGTTTTGGATCGAAAACACCACTCCCGTGGAACTTCGTGATCTCATCCGCGATGCCACATTGAAATGGAATCAAGCCTTTGAAATTGCGGGCTTCAAGGATGCCATCGTGGTGAAGCAACAACCTGATAATGCCACTTGGGACGCGGGCGACATTAATTACAACGTGATCCGCTGGACATCCTCACCTAATCCGCCTTTTGGTGGTTATGGACCGAGTTTCGTGAATCCCCGCACTGGACAAATTCTGGGGGCTGACATCATGTTGGAGTTTAGCTTTCTCACCAATCGTCTGCGTAGTCAGCGGGTTTTCACCGAGCTTGGACTAGCCACACCGCAGAAGTCGGATCAAGGGTCTCTTTTTCGCGATCCGCGACGCTTTTGTCAGGATGCGGATTTCACCCAACATGGCCTCATTTTTGCCCAGACTGCGCTGAAGCTGAATGACGCAGCGCTGCCGAATATGAAGGCGCTGACTAATGAGGCTTTGAGCAAGCTCATTCTTCATGAAGTAGGTCATACACTTGGTCTAAACCATAATTTTAAAGCCTCACAGCTTTATGACCCCACGACAATCCATAAGAAGGAAATCACTTCGAAGACGGGGCTGACAGGATCAGTCATGGATTACATGCCTGCTAATATAGCGCCCACAGGCACACCACAGGGAGAATACTACATCACAAAACCGGGACCGTATGACCACTGGGCCATCGAATACGGTTACAGCGAGGCACTCGAAGATCCCGTCAAGGAAGTGCAACGCTTATCCAGGATCGCTTCACGCTCGCACGAACCAGCTCTCGCTTTTGGAAACGACGCAGATGACATGCGCCGGGCCGGGAAAGGGATTGATCCACGTGTAATGATCTATGATATGAGCAGTGACCCCGTTGCTTATGGAGTTCAGCGTTGTGAGTTAGTGAAGCAAAAGCTGGCTGAATTGCTCAAGAAACAGCCTAAAAAGGGGGAGAGCTGGCAGCCGCTGCTGGTTTCCTATCTGGCGCTGTCCAGAGAGAGTTCTGATGCCTTGGTGGCAATGAGCCGCTATGTGGGTGGCGTTGAGGTGGAGCGGGCTTTTGTAGGGCAGTCACCGGACCAAAAGAAACCATACACTCCGGTGGCAAAAGAGCGTCAGATCGCAGCTCTGACTGCCATGAACAAGTATGCTTTCGCGCCAGGAGCTTTGTTGCCGCCAGCGGACTTGATTGCACACCTTCAGCAGCAGCGTCGTGGCTTTGATTTCTTCCGCGAGGACGAGTCACCTAAGCTCCACGATCGCATCGGTCTGCTTCAGAAATCCTTGCTTGATCAGCTGATGCATGTGGAAACACAGCGTCGCGTTGTGGATTCCCAACTTTATGGGAACCAACTTTCATTGGGGGATATGATGCATCAGCTTACGGAAGGCATTTTCCTGGGTGACGATGCCAAAACTGGGCCTGACTCCATTCGCCAAAATCTACAAAGTGAATACGTAGATCGCCTTTTGCGTGTGGTAAATAGCAGCAGTTGGCAGCCAACGGCTCAGGCTGTGGCCTATGCGGAGTTGGACTTCATCAAGGATCAGATTAATCAACTGCCGGCTTTTGCGGCCAATCGTGCTCATCGTCTGTTCATCCAGTTTAAAATCCGCCGTGGATTGGATGAAAAATGAATTGAGATCTGGTTTTTGACAGAAGAGAAAGAAAACTTTCTTTCCAATGCCCCTGCAAGATTCATACGCTTTCCAAGCGGCTGGTTTCAGCCCACACGACGTGGATGAAATCCTGGCTGACATTGACTATCTGCATCAGAACTCAACGTGGACGCATCGACGTGATCTGGTGCAGTCAATGATTCAGGAGTCTCCCATTCTGTTGATGGATTTCTTACGCAGCGTACGGCCTGATTGTGTGCGGAATGCCATGATCCCGATGCATGTGAAGCAGATGGTGACTCGTTAAGACTTTTAAGAGCTGAGATCAGCCGTGAAAAGCTGCCCAATAGCGTTGAGTGTGGTTGCTGGTGGTGATCTTTTCGCTCTTGCTGGCACCTTTTTGGGATTTGGTGCCAGTCACAGGCTTGGTTTGCTCTGAGTCTGGCTTGGCTTGTGTTTTGGCTTCTGCTACGCCTGGGCTTTGATTCTGTGCTGGAGCTGGCTCAGACTTTTTGGCCGATGCAGAAGACTCTGGTGCCTTCTGGGTGGCTGCTAACTCGGTGGCTGGCACAGCTGCTGCGATGGGCTCATCAACTTTTTTCCCACGAGGCAGCTTACCTTTGGTTACAACGACTTTGGCACCGATGCTGACCTCGTTAAACACATCTACAACATCTTTCATGCCCATGCGAATGCAGCCATAGCTCGCAGGTTTCCCCAGACGGCTTTCTTCCGTAGTTCCATGAATGTAGATAAATCGGTTCATGGCATTGCGATTGGTGTTTTCCATACCGCGTAACCAAAGGATGCGTGAGACGATCGGGTCGCGGCCTGGCGCATTTGCTTTGAGCACTTCACCGTTCCATGAGCGGCTTTTCAAAACAGCACCAGTCGGCAGTCCGTGGCCGATCTTGGCTATAATTTCATGTTTACCCAGTGGCGTGCGATAACTTCCAGGCTGGTCGCCGATGCCAAATTTCGAGGTAGAGATGGTATATTTACGCACAAGTTTACCATGATCGTAGATACCCATTTTCTGGTCTTTGACGCTGACAATGACTTCAGAGTTTGGGCCAGTACTAGAGCAGGAGGCCACTAAGCATGAACTCAGTAAAAGACTGATTTTGCTGAGAATACCAAATAGGGCTGGAATTTGGACTCGTGATTGAACTAGTGTGTCCATATTGATTAGGAAATTTAATAGAAGTTAATTAAATCTGCAATCGTCAAATCTTGGATTTTTGGGCTAATTTTGCGACCGATTTGCTAGTAGTTTCGTTAGGAAATATAACCAGCATGATTTATTGAATCCTAAGATTTAAGTAAAATATACTGACGCATTAAACAGATTAAAACTAAATTCCTCGCTTAAAAATACCTTAATATTTTTTTAACTTAGTGCTTAAAATGATTTAAACTAATGTTAAAATAAGTAAAATAAATGTACTTGCATTGTATTTACTATCTGATGCACCTTTCGGCCCGATATAATTGACGTTCCTTAACTACAAAGACTTCAACATGAAGAGGCAATCTCTGAACCAAGCTTACAATGAAGAAATATATGGCGGTAGGATCTCTTTAACTGCCGCCTTAGTTTCATCTGAACCCTTGTCTAATAGGCTTAATCATTCTTACCTCAAGGAACAGGATTTATCTGCTTCGTTCATCAAGGCTATCGAGTCTGAGAGATTTAGGCTGGCGCATGAATTACATGACGGTGTTGGTCAAATTCTCACCGGTGCCGCAATGCTGACTGAATCACTGCATGCCGATTTATCTGGAACAGCCAAAAAAGAAGCCGATAGAATCCTTGAGCTCATTAGAAGAGCAATGCTTCAGGTCAGAAGTTTGTCGCATTTAACATCACCAGAATTTCTTAAGGATAAAGAACTATCGCAGCTGCTGATTGAGGAGATTGCTTATTGGCATGGTTGCCATCAGGTGAAGTGCCATCTGGATACAAGGCTCCATGTCAGCGATGAGGCGACAGTATTACAGCTCTACCGGATCACGCAGGAATCTATACACAATGCTATCCGACATGGAAAAGCTAATGTAATACAGATTACGGTGCGTCAGGATGAGGAGAGCTATGGAGTTCTGGAAATTATGAATGATGGCGCTTTGCTCCAGTCAACTTCTATGGCTGTTTCTACAGGCATCGGCCTTCGTGGCATGAAACACCGAGCAGCCATGATTCAGGCGTCTCTTGACGTCGAAAATATTTTTACGCAAGGGGTTCTTGTGACCTGTCGATTTCCGCTGCCAAAGCCCCGACCGTAAATCACCCCAACAAAAACCAACTCCTAAATCCGTGAAACACAAAATATACATCCTCGACGACCATCCAGTCGTGATCGAAGGATTAAAAAAAATCCTCGAAAGTCAGGAAGATCTTCAGGTGGTCGGCACCAGTGAAGACGCCTCAATCGCCTTGGAACAAGTCGAGAAGCTAAAACCCAATGTCATTATATTGGACATCACGCTGAAAGACCGCAGCGGGGTCGACATCATCAAAAAGCTCAAGCAGTCTTTTCCTGAGACACATGTTTTAGTTTATTCGATGCATGATGAAAACGTCTATGCTGAGCGCAGTCTTCGCGCTGGGGCCATGGGGTATCTCATGAAGGGTGATCCTGTCTCCCGCGTCCTTCTTGCGATTCGTCAGATTCTTGGTGGCGGATTCTTCTTCAGTGCCAATCTGCTTGGAAGCATCGTTTCCGGCGGTGGTCCACGTTCTAGTGCTCGTGGTGAGCCTGGTCGGATGTTGAGTGATCGTCAGTTGGAGATTTTCGAGATGGTCGGGCGGGGTTTTGACTCCCACGAGATCGCATCCAAACTCGAACTCAGTGCCAAGACGGTGGATGCTCATAAAGCTAACATTCGTCAAAAACTGGGTCTCGACTCCGCACGAGAGCTTCTCATGGAAGCTGTCCGTTGGGTTGAAAAATAGGATTCCATATCTGAATCTAAAAAACCGTCCAGGTGGGGTGCCTGGACGGTTTTTTTATGCCTTGATCTAGGACTGAAATGCAGCGCGCTCGGACAGCGTTGGTTAGGGATGCCTCCTTCCCCCCGCCTTGTTTCATTGGATGCCTTTCGCGGATTTATCATGCTCCTGATGGCTTCATCCGGCTTTGGTCTTGCGCAAATGGCCAACCTGCATCCAGATTCCTGGGGTTGGCAGCAAGTTTCTTTTCACGTTTCCCATGTGCCTTGGACTGGCTGTGCTCTGTGGGATCTGATTCAGCCTAGTTTCATGTTCATGGTCGGCATTGCCGTGCCGTTCTCTGTGCTGCGTCGCAAGGCGCAAGGGCAGGGGTTCTTTGGTCTGACCTGGCATGCTTTCGTCAGAGCTGTCATCCTTGTGCTGCTTGCGGTGCTGCTTTCCACGGGCGTGAAGGATACTCAGACGAATTGGATTTTCGCAAACGTGCTGGCTCAGATCGGCCTCGGCTATGTTTTTCTGTTTCTGTTTGCTCGCCTGGGGTGGGAGTATTGCTTGGCGGCGATCATTCTCATCCTGTCTGGCTATTGGTATTGGTTTTTTCAGCACACGCTTCCTGCTGAAGGCTATGATTTTGCGGCGGTTGGTGCATCTCAGTCCGACCTGCTTCCGGGGTTTTTCGGGCATTGGAGCAAGGGGCTGAATGCTGCGGCGGACTTCGATCGATGGTTTCTGAATTTGCTGCCGCGAGCAGAGCCTTTTGTGACCAATACGGGCGGTTATACGACCCTAAACTTCA
>CANHTV010000087.1 GCA_947463285.1 Verrucomicrobiaceae bacterium
CGGCGACCGTGACTTTCCCGAAAGGCAAACATCGTCTGCTGCTGCGTGCTCGTGGTGCGACGAATCTTTATCTCGATGGCAAGTCCGTGCTGAATACGCCTTTCCCACCCAAGGACAGCGATGGTCATCACCTCGTGGCAGATCAGAAAGGCTACCTCGATCTCGGCCCCGACTTCCGCTTTGTGCCTCCGGGAAACCGCGAGTCCTGGTGCGAGATCGAAGGCACAGGCAAGCCGCAGTTTGTCGTGCTGGAGACGCTGGTAGGCAGCTGGGTCGGCAAAGCTGTGCGTCGCGCCGAGCTGGGTGAAACCGTCGTTGCTTGGTCGCCTGAAGGCAGCGAAAGGTGGAAGTTGCTGACCCCCGGCAAACGTGAGGTGCCCTATAACGACGCTGGCTGGAATGCCTATGAAGCCGAGCGCACACAGCATTACGCGACCGTGAATGCAGAAAAACGCGCCGCCATGCGTCAGCACTATGAAGGCTACTGGAACAAACGCCGCGATGCCGCCAAGCAGTGGCTGGGACAGACCCAAGAAATCACGGTGCCCGAGCTGCCTAAAGGTTTCCCCCAAAAAAACGCCATCGACCATTTCATCGCGGCCAAGATCGCGACGGTGTCAGATCAGGCTGTGCACAAAGGCAGTGTTGATTTCTTTAGAGACATCCAACCGCTGATTGAAGCCAAGTGCATCGAGTGTCATCGCGGAGCCAAGGCCAAAGGTGAGCTGCGGCTTGATGCCCTGGCTGACGCGCTCAAAGGCGGTGAATCTGACGGTGCCGCGCTCGTGCCCGGCAAGCCCAAGGAAAGCGCGCTGCTGACACGCATCCTTTCCCATGATGAAGATGACATGATGCCTCCGAAAGGAGATCGCCTGACGAAGGAACAGGTCGCCATGCTCACGAAGTGGATCGAAGAAGGCGGCAGCTGGCCCGAGATCAAGGCCGACCACCTCACGCTCACCCCGCTGGCAGATGACCTCACGTTCCTGCGTCGCGTGACTCTGGACACGGTCGGCGTCGTGCCCACCTTGGAGGAAATCGCAGCGTTCCAAAAAAATCCTGACCGCGCAGCCGTGATCGACAAACTGCTCGCTGACTCGCGCTGGGCAGATCATTGGATGGGCTACTGGCAGGATGTGCTGGCAGAAAATCCTAACATTCTGAACCCGACACTGAACAACACCGGCCCTTTCCGCTGGTGGATCTATGAGTCCCTCCAAGACAACAAGCCCATGGATCTCTTTGTCACTGAACTGCTGCGTCAAAAGGGCAGCGAGCGTCTCGGTGGACCGGCGGGATTTGGCACCGCCTCCCAGAACGACGTGCCGATGGCAGCCAAGGGCACCATCGTCAGCGCCGCCTTTCTCGGCGTGGAGATGAAGTGCGCCCGTTGCCATGATTCACCAACGAACAAGTCCATGCAGGAAGATCTCTTCCAGCTCGCAGCGATGCTGGGCGCCAAGGAAATCGAGCTGCCGCTGACGAGCAGTGTGAACATGGACCGATTTAAAACACTGACGCGTAAGCCGCTCATCACCGTGTCTCTAAAACCTGGCACCAAAGTTCAGGGGAAGTGGCCCTTCGCCGAGTTTTGTGATGAAACAGGCGGTGCTCTGGCTGAAAACCCTACAGACTCGCGTGACACCCTCGCGGCCATGATCACGGCCCCCCAAAATGAGCGCTTTGCCCAGGTCATCTCAAACCGTCTGTGGGCTCGTCTCATGGGCCGTGGCATCGTCGAGCCAGTCGATGACTGGGAAAAAGGCAAGCCCACGCATCCAGAACTGCTGAAGTGGCTGGGGCGTGAGTTTGTGCGCAGTGGCTATGATATGAAAGCCCTCGCACGACTCATCCTGACCTCGCACGCTTACCAGCGCGCCACGGACCCAGTGCTTAAGGAAACCAGCCCTCTCTACACCAGCCCCGCACCGCGTCGTCTTTATGCTGAGCAGATCGTGGACAGCCTCTTCAGTGCCACGGGCAAGCCTTTCCGCACGGAAGAAGTCTGCCTCGACATCGACAACACGCGTGATTTGAAAAACGCTATCCATCTCGGTAAACCGCACCGCTCCTGGATGCTGACCAGCACGAGCAATGAGCGTGACCGTCCCAGCTTGGCGCTGCCACGCATTCAATCCGTCACGGACGTGCTCGGAGCTTTTGGCTGGCGCGGTGCTCGTCAGGACCCCCTGAGCAAGCGTGATGCAGACCCGAACGTGCTCCAGCCAGCCATCTTGAGCAATGGCACCGTCGGCGTCTGGCTGACCCGTTTGAGTGATGATCACGGCGTCACCCAGCTCGCCTTAGAAGAACAAAAAGTCGATCAACTCGTGGAGAAGCTGTTTCTCAAATTGCTGACCCGTCTGCCGAGTGTCGAAGAGCGTGACCTCTACACGAAGCATCTGAGCGCTGGCTTTGCCAAACGTGTGCAGGCTCCGGGTGCCATCAAGACCCAGCCCACCACACGGACACGGGAAAAATACGTCAGCTGGTCCAACCACCTGGACGGTGAAGCGACCATCGTGCGCCAGCAGCAGGAAGCCGCAGCGCGTGCAGGCGACCCGCCAACCGATAAGCTGGATGCTGAGTGGCGTCAGCGTCTGGAGGACATATTGTGGGCCATGCTGAATGCTCCCGAGTGGGCCTTCAGCCCATAGGCGTGAGAAACTTTTGCTTGAAGTCAGCTTCATACAGTCCAAAGTCCATAATTCCTACCTGATTGGTCGGGATTATTATGACCCACGACTTTATAGTTTACATCCTCGCCGGTTTTATTGCTCAGATCATCGACGGCGCTCTGGGCATGGCCTATGGCATCACGGCATCCAGCATGCTGATGGGCTTTGGTGTGCCGCCGGCGGTTGTCAGCAGCACCGTTCATGCTGCCGAGTGTTTTACCACGGGTGCCTCAGCCATTTCTCACCACGCTTTTGGAAACATCAGCCGCCATCTTTTCCGCCGTCTGCTGATTCCCGGCATCATCGGGGCCGCACTTGGGGCCTATGTGCTCAGTTCGGTGAACGGTGACTTTATCAAGCCTTACATCTCTGGCTACTTGCTGATCATGGGCGTGATCATCATCGTTAAGGCCTTCCTGCCCTTCCCTCCTCGTGAAGTGACCACCAAACTGACGCCTCTGGCCTTGATTGGCTCCTTTCTGGATGCGGTCGGCGGTGGTGGCTGGGGACCGATCGTGGCGACGAATCTGATCGTCCGTGGCAATGCCTTTCGTGAAACCGTCGGCAGCGTCAATGCCGTCGAGTTCTTCGTGACGCTTTCAGCATCCATCACCTTTTTCCTCAGCATCGGTCTCGGGCACTGGCAGGTGATCGCTGGACTCGCTCTCGGTGGCGTCATTGCAGCACCGTTTGGGGCTTATCTGACGAAGAAAGTTCCCCATCGTCCGATGATGGTGGTGGTGGGTGTCTTGGTGATCATCCTGAGCCTGCGCACCATGCTGAAAGCCATGGGATTTGAGACTTGGATCTGATCAGGCCTTGTCTTTAAGGCAGCGGGGTCACATCATGGCCACGCTTTCACCATGTCTGCCGATTCCCAGCCCCTCTTGCGCATCCGCGATCTGAAGATCGAATTTCGTCGTCATGACGGCCCGCCAGCCCTGGCGGTGAAAGGCATCAGTCTGGATTTGAAGCAGGGGGAGTCG
The DNA here is from genome assembly GCA_947463285.1 of Verrucomicrobiaceae bacterium. Taxonomy (GTDB): domain Bacteria; phylum Verrucomicrobiota; class Verrucomicrobiia; order Verrucomicrobiales; family Verrucomicrobiaceae; genus Prosthecobacter. The sequence continues at coordinate 3,665 of CANHTV010000087.1, forward strand.
CTGGCCATCGTTGGTGAAAGCGGTAGTGGTAAAAGCGCCTCCGCTTTGTCTCTGGGGCGGCTTTTGCCTGAGCCGCCAGCCCGGATCACCGCTTCTGAGCTGAGCATCGCTGGACATCAGGTGCTGAACATGAGCGAAAAGGAACTGCAGAAAGTGCGGGGCAAAGAAATCGCCTATGTTTTCCAAGAGCCCACGACCTCGCTGAATCCTGTGCTGACGGTGCGCACACAGATCGGTGAAGCTCTGTCTCTGCATCGGCCCGAGGTGAAAGACCGGGATGCGGAGATCCTGAGCTGGCTGAACAAAGTCGGCATCACCGAGCCGCAGAAACGCCTGAATGCCTATCCCCATGAACTCAGCGGCGGGATGCAGCAGCGGGTCATGATTGCCATGGCGCTTTGCTGCCATCCGAAGCTGCTCATCGCCGATGAGCCCACGACTGCGCTGGATGTAACCATTCAAAAACAGATCATGGAGCTGTTGGCCAGTCTGCGGCATGATCTGGACATGAGCCTCATTTTGATCACGCATAATTTTGGCATCATCCGCGATGTGGCGGACCGCGTGGCCGTGATGTATCGTGGGCAGATCGTCGAAACAGGGCCGACGGAGGAAATCCTCAGCCGCCCCCAGCATCCCTACACCCAGGCTCTGCTGGACTGCGTGCCGCGAATGGGGGCGAAGCAGTTGCGTCTGCGGACGATTGATTATGCGGCGTTAGAATCTGCGAGTGTCTAAATCAGGCGCTCAGGGCGGGATTTGTTCATTTATCTAGGCGACTCCTAGGCCCTAAGGGACATCGTCACGGATGACTCTTATTCCGCCCAACCGCAGGAAGAGCGTCTGACAGTGCACCAGTGGCGATCGCGGGCGTGTCGCGAAATGCGGGCACCAGCTTGATCATGATCAACCTCAACGCCAGGCCGAGCGCGGAGGAAAAGATCTATGTGCGTTACACGGATTCGGCGTGGAAGTATTCGCAGGTCATCCAGGCCACCGTGGCGGGGAATCCGGCCACAGCGAGGGGGACCGTTTCATCAACAACGGCGGAGCAAATTACATCGCTACTTTCGCCACACCTGAACCATCGAAAAGCTTCCCGCTGATGCTTGGCATCCTTGGTGTGATTCTGCGTCGTCTTAAAATTTAATTGCAGCCCAAGGCAAAGATAAAAAGGGCTACCCTTTGCCGGGTGGTCTTTTTTAATGCTTGAAATTTGCTTGTGAAATTTTTCACAAATTCACCTTGCTGGCATTTCAGCAGCGTAGAATACTCCACAACTCCCCCTTATTTTCTGATGCCTACCGTCACGAGAGACTATGAATCACCTGACACCGCCGCTAAAGCGGCGATGCATCTCGAAGAGACGACGACCGATCTCGTGGGAGAAAAGCTTGTCCTGAACATGGGACCATCTCACCCAGCTACGCATGGTGTGCTGCGGATGATTTTGGAACTTGATGGTGAAGTCATCACTAAGGCGGAGCCTGATGTGGGCTACTTGCACCGCGGCGACGAGAAAATCGCTGAAAACATGCACTATAATCAGTTCGTGCCATACACGGACCGGTTGGACTACCTCGCACCGCTCGCAAACAATGTAGCCTACGCCCTGGCAGTTGAGAAACTCATGGGCTGGGAAGTGCCCGAGCGTGGACGTGCCATCCGAGTCATTTGCTGCGAGCTAGCCCGAATTTCCGCGCATCTTCTGGGTGTTGGCGTATTCGCTATGGATGTGGGTGCGATGACTGTGTTTTTGTACACATTTACGGAGCGCGAAAAAATCTACAATCTCTGTGAGCAGCTCACAGGCGCACGATTTACCACCAGCTACACTCGTGTTGGCGGTCAGGTGAGAGATCTTCCTGATGGTTTTGAGCAAGCTGTACGTCAGTTTTTGAAAGAGGTGGAGCCCGTCATTGATGAAATCGATAAGTTGCTGACACGTAATGCCATCTTCATAGCTCGAACACAGGGCCTTGGCATCATTACCAAAGAAGATGCCATCGGATACGGCATCACGGGCCCCAATCTTCGTGGTTCAGGCGTCGAGCATGACCTGCGCAAAACCCAGCCGTATCTCGACTACGAAAAGTATAGTTTCGACATTCCAATCGGAACTACCGGCGACTGCTTTGACCGCTACCTTGTCAGGATGGAAGAAATGCGTCAAAGCATCAAAATTCTGAGACAAGTTTTCGATCAGCTACCTGGTGGACCGATCAACGTGGCTGATGCCAAAGGCCTGCTCCCGAAAAAGGAAAAAGTACTGATGAAGATGGAGGAGCTTATCCACCACTTCATTATTTCAACACAGGGCATTGATGCACCGGCAGGTGAGGTTTATTTCGCCGCAGAAAATCCGAAAGGCGAACTCGGCTTTTACATTCACAGCAAAGGCGGTGGCGTGCCTTACCGCCTCAAGATCCGCAGTCCCTCCTTCCTCAACTTGAGCGTTCTGTCTAAAATCATGCCAGGACACATGCTCAGCGATATTCCATCGGTTCTTGGAAGTCTCGACTTCGTGATGGGTGAGTGTGACCGTTAATCTTCCGGGGCAAGATTCTTAAACCCTTTATCTGACAACACGATGGCATTGGCAATTCCCGCAGAACTGGAAAGCAAAATTGACGAGGTGATCACTCATTATCCTGTGTCAAAGCGTAGCGCCGTATTGCCTTTGTTGCATTTGATGCAGGAGCACTTCCGCTACATTCAGGATGAGATTGTTCAATGGGTGGCCTCGAAGTTGGGACTTGAGCCTATCCAGGTGCTTGAAGTCGTGACTTTTTATCCGGGCTTCCGTCAGACTGCTCCAGGCAAGTTTCATATCCGTGTATGCCGCACCTTGTCATGTGCCATGGCTGGTAGTTACGAGCTGATGGATTCTCTCTGTGCGGCCGCCAAAATCGACCGTTCTCATTGTGATCACCATCACCCCATTGCGGTGAGCGAGGACGGAAAATACAGCATCGAATTCGCCGAATGCCTTGCAAGCTGCGGCTTTGGTCCTGTCTGCATGGTCGAAGACGATTTCCACGAAAAAGTAGAGCCTGCAAAAGCGGCTGATCTACTGGCTCGATACACATAAAAAAACGCGATCCCCGAGAGGATCGCGCCTTGTAACTTGATAGGACTTCAAAGTTTAACGCCAAGATACAATGTCATCCTTGGTGTTAACGACTTTATCAGGGCCGTAGCAGTGGACACCTGCACTTGCTGAGAGGTATTGAGGTGCGCGTGAGGAGATAATTTGGTCCACATTTGAGGCATCAGGATTGGTAATCCGATTGTCATAATTGGTATCAAGCAGAATCTGATAAGGCATTCCCCATATATCAACCAGTTGTAAATCGGCTCCTCCGCTGCCACCGCTTGAGTCGATGATACCAAAGGATGATCCATTCTTCGCGTATGGAAGATCGATGAATTTGATTTTACGTCGATTCATGTTGTCATTTGCGTCAGCACTTCCTGCTGCCATGAGTGTGGTTATAATGCTGTTTGAACCGTCGGTTGGTATTGGATCAATATCTTCTCCACCCGAGTTTCCGCTAACATCAACGGGAAATCGGTTATACTCCGTCCGGAAGTTGCCGATAGCGACCTGGATATCTTTCATCGTAGCCTTGATGCGAAGTTTGTTCGCGTTCTCCATAACTTTATTTGTCACAGGAACAGCCAGCGAAGCGAGGATGGCGATGATGACAATCACGACGAGCAATTCGACGAGTGTGAAGCCTGCTTGAACAAGGCGACTTGAAGGATGGTTTGTTTTCATGATGGGCTTGGTGGGGGGGTGTCGGTTCAAGAACGATTAATGAAATCAATCGTGCTTAACCTGATAAGATAACGGTTAAATCAAATATGCCGAAAAAGGTCAAGCCTTCTAAATGCAGGTTACTCAGGGCTTGTACAAAATCTTGCGATGCAATCAACGTTATGCAGCTCTGGATGATTGAAGCAATCTTCGTGATGAGCGCTCCAAGTTTTGATTGTCAAGTTATGCTTGCATCCTATAATCCTACGTTAATTATCGGAGTCCTACTTAACTACGACAATAACAACACATCCTCCGATTCTAACGGCAACATCTATGGCAAATAAAGCGAGCAATAGCAGCAGCAAAACGAAATATGTTTATTCCTTTGGCGACGGTAAAGCTGATGGAGATGGTTCAATGAAAGCGCTGCTCGGCGGCAAGGGAGCAAATCTGGCTGAGATGAGCCGCATCGGTCTTCCAGTGCCTCCTGGATTCACCATCACCACGGAAGTTTGCACCTATTATTATGCGAATAAGCGCACCTATCCTGTCGAGCTGCAGAAGCAGATGGAAAATGGTGTCGGCGCCATGGAAAAAATCATGAGCTGCAAGTTTGGTGATGCCAAGGGCATGCCACTTCTTGTCGCCGTTCGTTCCGGTGCCCGTGACTCGATGCCTGGCATGATGGACACCATCTTGAATCTGGGTCTGAATGACCAGACTGTTTTGTCTCTCGCAGCTGCAACGAAAAACGAGCGCTTCGCTTGGGACTGCTACCGCCGTTTTGTACAGATGTATGGTGATGTCGTTCTTGGCGTGCAGAAGCGCGAAGGTGAAGATCACGAGCCATTCGAGACCGTCATTGAAGAATACAAACACGAAGTCTATCACAAGGATATCGTCGATAGCGACCTTACCGCTGCTGATCAGCAGGAATTAGTGAAGCGCTTCAAAGCTCTCGTCAAAGAGCGCACAGGTAAAGTTTTCCCAAATGATCCTTGGGAACAGCTTCGTGGCGCTGCTGGCGCTGTGTTTGGCTCATGGATGAATGACCGCGCGATCGTTTATCGCCGCAAATATGGTATTCCTGCGGAGTGGGGCACCGCCGTTAACGTTCAGGCCATGGTTTACGGAAATACTGGCAATGACTCCGGTTCCGGCGTCGCATTCACCCGCAATCCTGCCAATGGTGTGGATGAGTTCTATGGTGAGTTCCTCATCAATGCCCAAGGTGAAGACGTCGTTGCCGGTGTGCGCACGCCTGAGCCTGTGCTTGAGCTCAAGAAGCAGATGCCAAAATCATACGCCGAGCTTCTGAAAGTTCGTTCCATCTTGGAGAAGCACTTCAAAGACGTCCAAGACGTCGAGTTCACCATCCAACAGGGAAAACTTTTCATGCTTCAGACTCGCAACGGTAAGCGCACCGCTGCTGCTGCGTTGAAATTCTCCATCGACATGGTGAAGGAAAAGCTCATCGACTGGGAAACCGCCGTGTTGCGTAATCCAGCTGACCAGCTTGATCAATTGCTCGCTCCTATCTTTGACGTCGCTGACGTCAAGAAGGCCAAGGCCATTGCTACCGGCCTCCCTGCTGGCCCTGGCGCTGCCTCTGGTAAAATCTACCTCAACGCAGATCGTGCCGTCATCGCTGAACAGAAGGGCGAAAAAGTGCTTCTCGTTCGCAACGAAACCAGCCCTGAAGATCTTCGTGGCATGATCGCTGCTGAAGGTATTCTCACAGCTAAAGGTGGTGTCTCTTCTCATGCTGCTCTGGTGGCTCGCCAGATGGGTAAAGTCTGTATCTGTGGTGCTTCCGCTCTCGACATCGACTATGACAAGAAAACCGTGACTGTCGCAGGGCAGGTATTCAGTGAAGGTGACTTCCTCTCCATCGACGGAACCAGCGGAACTGTTTATGGTGGCCAGCTGAAGACTGCTCCTTCTGAGATCATCACTGGCATGATCGGTGGCGACAAGGTCGCACAAGCCACGGAGAAATTTAAGAGCTTCAACCAGCTCATGCTTTGGTGCTCCAAGGCTACACGCCTCCAGGTCCGCACCAACGCTGACAATCCAGAGCAGACACGCAACGCCATCGCGTTCGGAGCTCAAGGCATCGGCCTCACCCGCACTGAGCACATGTTCTTTGAAGGTGACCGTATCGACGCCGTCCGTGAAATGATCCTTGCTGAAACAGTTGAAGCCCGCAAAGCCGCTCTTTCCAAGATCCTTCCTTACCAACGTGAGGATTTCATCGGTATCTTCGAGGCCCTCAAAGGCCTTCCAGCTACCATCCGTCTGCTTGACCCACCGCTTCACGAATTCGTCCCCCACGATGAGAAGTCCCAGGCAGATCTTGCCAAGAAGCTTGGTATCAGCACCGAGAAAGTGATCTCCCGCGTCAATGCTCTTCATGAGTTCAACCCGATGCTTGGACATCGCGGCTGCCGTCTTGGCATCGCTTATCCAGAAATCACGGAAACACAGGCTCGCGCCATCTTTGAAGCCGCTGCTGAAGTGCAGAAAAAAGGCATCAAGGTGAAGCCTGAAGTCATGATTCCTCTGGTTGGCTTCAAGAAGGAACTCGACCTCCAGGTCGCTATCGTTCATGAAGTGGCTGCCCAGGTGCAGAAGGAAAAGAAGGTGAAGCTGAGCTACAGCGTCGGCACCATGATCGAAGTCCCACGCGGAGCTTTGACGGCTGACGAGATCGCTCAAACAGCTGAATTCTTCAGCTTCGGCACCAACGATCTGACCCAGACCGCTCTTGGCATCAGCCGTGACGACATGGGCAACTTCCTCCTTCCCTACACGGAGAACGAAATCTTCAAAAAGAACCCCTTTGCTAGCCTCGACCAAACAGGTGTCGGCCAACTCGTAAAGATCGCCATTGAAAAAGGACGCGCTACACGTCCTGACATCAAGCTTGGCATCTGCGGTGAGCACGGCGGAGATCCAGACAGTGTGAAATTCTTCCACTCTGTCGGTCTGAGCTACGTCAGTTGCAGTCCTTTCCGTGTCCCGGTCGCCCGCCTTGCTGCTGCACAGGCTGCGATTGAAGACAAGCGCGCCGCTGCCAAGGCCGCTGAAGCCCCTGTCCGTGGCGGTGCCAAAAGCGCCTCTGCGGCAAAACAAACAAACAAAGCAACCAACAACACAAAGAATAACACTATGGCCAAGAAAGCTGCAAAAAAAGCCGCCAAGAAAGCCGCCGCCCCTAAGAAGGCCGCCGCTCCAGCTAAGAAAGCTGCTCCAGCTAAGAAAGCTGCTCCAGC
>CANHTV010000088.1 GCA_947463285.1 Verrucomicrobiaceae bacterium
AAACGGCCGAGATCTTTGAGTTCAGGCCAGGCTTTGATCAGACCGAGCTTTTGATACATCGCACCACCAACGGCTGGCCCGTTGTGGCAGGTCACGCAGCCAGCTTTGGCATAGGTTTCATAGCCTTTCTGCTCTTCAGCGGTGAGGGCATCTTTCTTACCCTTGAGGAAATCATCCCAGCGGGAAGGGGTCATGAGCTTGCGCTCAAAGGCCCCCACAGCCTTGCCAAAGTTATTGTAGGTGATCGGGTCAGCTTCTCCTGGGAAGGCGGCTTTGAAGGCTTCCACATAGCCAGGGATGGATTTCAGCACCTCGACGACGAAGTCAGCGCTGGGCATGCCCATTTCCCCGGGGTTCAGCACAGGACCCTTGGCCTGCTCTTCCACGGATGGAGCGCGGCCATCCCAGAACTGAGCGATGTGCAAAGCAGCATTGTAGGTGGAGGGCGAGCTGCGTCCCCCCAGCTTGCCTTCATGACCAGGAGAGAATGGAAGATTGTCCTGGCCGTATTTGTCGAGCTGATGGCAGGAGTTACAGCTCATTTTTCCACCCTTGGAAAGACGGGTCTCATAGTAAAGCATGCGACCAAGATTAATCTTGGCTTCTGTGAGTTCGTTGTCGGCGCTTGGGGCCTCAGTCGGGAGAGGCTTGAACATCATCAGGAAGGAATCTGACAAGGCATCAGCCATCGCTGACTGGGATGCCAATGCCAAAACGGCTGCTGTGAGTGAGGATTTGATTTTCATGGTGGGAGTAGCGACTGCTTTTACGTTAGCGAAGAATCTAAAGTTGCAGTTTGGTTGCAGCAAAAACGCGTCTTGTCAAAAATTAGGGGGGCGGGAACTTCGCCGATAAGGCGTTTGACGGCATTGCAGCTTCCGCTTTCAATCGGGCCTCGTTTTTACCAGCCTCACATGAAACCTACTCTTCTTATCCTCGCTGCCGGCATGGGCAGTCGTTACGGTGGCCTTAAGCAGCTCGACGCCATGGGCCCCTCCGGAGAAGTAGTACTCGACTACTCGGTCTTCGACGCCATTCGTGCTGGTTTCGGCAAAGTTGTTTTCGTGATCCGCCGTGACTTTGAAGAGCAGTTCCGCACCCAGGTCGGTGCCAAATTTAAAGACCGTATCCAGGTCGAATATGCTTTTCAGGATATCAACGATCTCCCTGAAGGGTTTACTTTGCCAGAAGGCCGCACCAAACCCTGGGGCACTGCCCACGCGCTGCTCTCCGCTGAGTCCGTGGTGAAGGAGCCGTTTCTCATGATCAATGCGGATGACTTTTATGGCCGCGATGCCTACGCCAAGATCGCTGCCAACCTGACAGCCGCGCGCCCTGAAGATGGCAAGTCGCACTACTCGATGGTAGGTTTTTACCTGAAGAACACGCTTTCTGATCACGGCAGCGTGTCTCGTGGTGTCTGCACTCGTGGTGCTGATGGCATGCTGAGCTCCGTGGTAGAAATGACCAAAATTTTCAAAACCGCGACAGGAGCCGAGAACCGTGAGACTGAGCCACCGGCGGCGCTGACAGGTGACGAAGTGGTCTCCATGAATTTCTTCGGCTTCACGCCAGACATCTTTGGGCATCTGCGCAAAGCGTTCACCGAGTTTCTCTCGGTCCATGGGCAGGATCTCAAAGCCGAGTGCTACGTGCCCAAACAGGTCGATGACCTGATCCAGGGTGGCCAAGCCGATGTCACCGTCTTGGAGTCGAATGACTCCTGGTTCGGTGTCACCTATCCCGAAGACAAAGAAGACGTTGTCGCCTCTATCCGCGCCCTTGTGGCAGCCGGTGCTTATCCTGAGTCCTTGTGGACTTGAGAGAGGATAGAGCAAGAAGGAAGAGTTATTGGCTGCGGCCTTCGGTAAAAATAGTCACGGGCAAGAAAAGTTTCCTGCCTGCCAATATTCATGCCCCTTATCTGCGAGTGATGGCTGACATTAGCCAAGTGACATGCCCTTTTATTACCTGGTCATCAAGGTGAATGACCTGGCGCAGTTGCATGATCTGCTGCCGCTCTCTTGCTGCTGGCATAGCGCGGCGCTAACCGCCTTATTTCGATCTGAGATCAGGCCTCATCATGCTCGCCTGTTTTTGGCACAGCGCTCATCAGGAGGCATGCGTGGGAATGTTGAGTTAACCCGACAGAGGGATCGCCAACCCAACCCGCAAGGGGATGATTTGAAGTTAACTTCGATACTCTTCATCTCTTGGTTTATAGCCAATTCTAGGCACTGCCAGGGGATGCACGAAAATCGCTAAGCCAAACTGAAGGCACTGGAGAGTGCCAGCCTACTTAACCCTTATCCTAGCGGGTGGTGCTGTGGGGTTTGCCCAATCCCCAGCCGCCCGCTGCCCACCCCCACTATTATCATTCCCCAACCTGATGATCCTGACTCCATCCGCTCTGTTCCAAGCAGTGACCCGCACCGCCATGCTTCCTCACCTGAACGGGTCAATTTTTCCCAATACATCGACTATCCGCCCAAAGCTTTCCTACGGCTTTAGATTTCTCAGCCAACGGTCTTCCGCGTCCTTTCTGGTCATACTCGCCAGCTTTTCTCTTTTGGGCACAGTCGTGACCCAGGCGCAGTCGCCCTCTTGGACAAACGGCATCATTGATTACGGATTGGATAGCTCGAATGTTTTCTGTGCGGTCAGCCACAACGCGGCTGGAGAAACCATCGGATTCTGGAAGGATGGACCGGATACGTCGGCCGTCTACAAACTCGTGAAGTGGAACAACTCGTCTTGGGATCTTCTGAGCAGTTTCAGTGTGGCTACAAGCCTTGCCGGCAGTTCGTCAAATGATGATGTATCGCTCGCTATCGACAGCGCCGGCGGGTATCACGTTGCCTTTAGGCTCAATGATAATAGCGCGGATCTTTTGAACGGAAGGCGTGTCATCATGTACGGTTACAGTGCCAACGGATCGACTTGGACCTTCAAGGACGTCTATCGCACCAGCTCAAGTCCGAACGGATCCTTCAACACGGATGATCCGTTGGTGCGGCTTGATTCCAACAACCGCCCGCACATCGCGTTTAGGATTTCTGACTCGAGCGGTTCCCGCTTCTATGCGATTCGCCACCACTATTTCGATGGCACTGCTTGGACGGGGGAGCAGGCATATGGTCAGGGTGGCGGATCCGCCACTCCGAATGAAGTAACGAGGCTTTCATATCAAATCGATCACAATGACAAGAGTCACCTCGCGATCGTGGTGGAACTGAACGGCAGCGGGACCGACGGGAGCCTTGCCTACCTGAATAATACCTCGGGCTCCTGGTCATCTCTCAATGTGCTGGCCACTGGTGCGACAGGAAACGCAGCTGCCTTTAATGTTTCACTCGTTGTGGACAGCGGGAACAAAATTCATATCGCCCGTCAGGACAACTCGCGCGCCCTCCACTACCACACGAACAGCTCTGGGACCTTCACCAGCGCGCGGATCGGAACCGAACTTATCGGCGGCCTGGATCATGGAAGCCTTTGCATCAATTCTGCGGATCACTTGTTTCTGAGCTACAACGCCTCACCTACCTTGACCAATATTGGTGCCGTCAGCTATGCCTATTTGTTAAACAACACGTCGACTTGGGAGGCTGGAAGCGTCTTCTCGGGTAACAGCAACACCATGCGTTTCTGGAGCACGGATCTAGACGATGATGGGGATGCGACGATCCTGTTCGACCACTTTTCAGGTAGCGGAAGCCCCGCTGTTGGCAATCCCAGACAAGCGCAGTATGCCAAGGCTTCGATTCAGGCCCTCGCTGTTGTGACGGGGCCTGCGCTTGAGTCACCCATCGTCTCGAACGTTGCTACGACATCCGCTGAAATCGATGGAGTGGTCACCACCATGGGTGGCAAAACCGCTGCCGCACGCGGCGTGGTGTATGCCCTCGCCAGTAGCAATCCGGATCCTCTCATCGGCGGAGTCTCGGTGGCCCAGGGGCTAGAAAGCCCGCTGGGAAGCAACACCACTTTTCGGATCACACTCTCCGGTCTGAATGCGAATGCCCAATACGCCTGCAAAGCCTATGTGACGGATACGGATGGCGTTACTTACTACAGCCCAGTGACGACGTTTTCGACCAATCTTACACCGACGATCACCAGCAATGGCGGTGCCGCCAACGCCTCGGTCTCGGTGGCAGAAAACTCCAGCGCCGTCAGCACCGTCATCGCGACAGACGCGGACGCAGGACAGGCGATCAGCTACAGCATCACTGGTGGTGCAGACGCTGCACGTTTCGCCATCGATTCCTCCACTGGCGCGCTGACCTTCGCGACCGCTCCGAACTTCGAAGCACCCGCGGATGCAAATGTCGACAATGTCTACGAAGTCATTGTTGCCGCGACTGACAATGGTAACCCGCCAAAGTCAGCAACCCAGACCCTCACCGTCACCGTAACGAATATTGCGGATTCGGGCGAAATCGCTGTCGAGCAGCCTGCAGCCAGCAACGTGGCCACCGGCGGAACGGTGACTTATGGCAATGTGACCGTCGGTCAACCTCTGGACTTGGTCTTCACCCTGCGTAGCAGTGGCGAGGTGCCCCTGCTGCTGAGTGGAACCGCGTTTTCCGGGGTGCATGCAGCTGACTTTGCTCTTGTTGGCAGTTTGCCGTCCAGCATCGCTATCGGTAGCAGTGCGACTTTTACCGTCCGCTTCATGCCAAGTGGCGGCGGAGCCCGTAGTGCCGCGTTGAGTCTGAGCAACAATGATCAGAGCGGTGGAGAGTCTCCGTTTGTCATCAATCTCAGTGGCAGCGGCGTGACCTCGGCGACGCTGGCTACCTACGCCAACGCGGCCAACCAGGTACGCGGCGGTTGGATCAACAGCGGAAATTTCACCATCGGCACGGTGGGAACGACGACCCCCGGTAACAACTGGCCATCTGCAGAAGGACCTGACAAAGTAGTGGACTCGAACACGAACAGCAAATTCCTCATCTATCGCAACAACAATGCGGGTCTCATTTTTAGCCCCACGAACGCGAACGTCGTCTTCAATCGCCTCTCGCTCTCCACCGCGAACGACGCTACCGAGCGCGATCCAGCGAGCTACGTCATCTACGGCTCGACCACAGCACTCAGCGGCGCGGCCGGCACGAACATCTCCCTTACAGGACTCACGGTGCTGGCCTCCGGAACGATCACGCTGCCGGACAATCGGACAACTGGCCCCACCGTAGTCCAGTTCGCCAACAGCACGGCCTATGCCAGCTACATCGTGGCGTTCCCGACGGTCCGAAGCACAACCAGCAACAACATCACACAGATTTCCGAGGTGCAACTTTCACAAGGCATCAATCCGCCTTTCGCCGTGGCGATGGCAGGAGCGCGGGGTGGCCAGCTCTCGAGCGGCACCTTCACTTTTGGCAGTATTGGCAGTTCCAATCCCGGCACAAACTGGAACGCCAACGAGAGTCCAGATCAGGCCCTCGACGGCAGTGTGGGCAGCAAATACCTGATTTTCCGCAGCACCGGTGCTGGCCTCATCGCTAGCGCGCAAGCCGGTCAGGCACGTGTCAATAACCTAAGCTTCTGGACGGCGAATGATTCAGCAGAGCGCGATCCGCTAACCTACGAGGTTTATGGTTTCGCCACGGCGGTTACCGCTCGAAGCGGCACGCTTAATGTCACCACGAATGGCAGCTTGCTTGGCAGCGGAACACTGACCTTACCAGCTACCCGAAACGCTGGACCGGTCAACGTGGCCTTTTCCAACACCACTGAATACGCTTCCTATCTGGTGGTGTTTCCCACGGTGAAAAACTCACCGTCCACCACGATGATGCAGATCTCGGAAGTGCAGTTCGGGTACATCGGGGTGCCGGATTTTGCTTTATCTGCCGCCACCATCACGGTCGCCGAGGACAGCGGAACCTACAGCCGTGCGGCCTTCGCAACCGATATCACTCCCGGTGCTGGCGATGTCGGACAAACCGTCAGCCTTTCTTTCACGAACGACAACAATGCGCTCTTCGGCACGCAGCCATCGATTTCTGCCGATGGAACCCTGACTTTCACGCCCGCTGCCAACGCCTATGGAACAGCCGTCGTAAGCGTCATCGCCACGGATAGCACCGGGCTTTCAAACACGAAAACCTTCAGCATCCAGATTACCTCCGTCATCGATGCACCGGTGCTGGCGGCTCCGACGGTCTCCAATATCTCCGCCTATTCCGCTTCTTTCCTGGGTGCAGTAACGCAGAATCCGGACAGTGCTACCATTGCCGGAAATGGTTTTATTTATGCGCCTAGTGGCGCTGGTTCCACCTTAGAGTATTTCGGGGCAGGTGCGGTCACCGTGCGTGTGGATGATCCCGGGTTCGCCGCTACTGCTGCAATGGTTCTTAGCAGCAACATGAGTTACAGCATACGAAGCTATTGCAACAGCCCTGCCGGAACGGTCTATTCCGAGGTTACCAACTTCACCACTCTCCAAGGCAATACCGTAATGCTGGATAACACTTCGGGGTTGTCTCGACCATTGGCGAGAACTGGGTTTGGGACACCGGCAGGACTTTTCCTGACCAGTCCAGTCGGCTCCTCCGTGCAATCTGGATGGGCTTACAGGATCACGACAGGCAATCAGGCCGTCATTCTTAATACCCTCACTCTGGCTCTCAACTCTTCCGGCTCCTGCGCCTTGCGTATTCAACTCTATGAATCCGACGATGCTTCCCCGGTGCCTCAGGGAGCTTTGCTGTTCGCTCACACGGAGACGGCGCGTAATTTCGGAAGCGACGGACAATACGCGACTATTCAGCTAAGCGGTTGGTCATTGGCCTCTAACCAATCCTATGTCATGAAGGTAGAAGCCATTTCGGGCTCTGCCGTCTGGAGATACTATGATTTCTACCCGGCCTTAAATTCCTCTGCAGGTTGGAGTTCGAATAAGGTTTACGTGACCTCCGGAGACACGATGACTTTGGCGAACGATTCTCTACCCGCGCTTCAGATGACTGGGACGCCTCTGGAAACCTACACGCATCATGAACTCTGGCGCTTTGCCAACTTTAACAACTACGCCTCCGAAGCTTCCGGCGCTGACGATGCGGATCCTGATGGCGACGGCCTCAGCAATCTGATGGAGTACGCGCTCGACATTGACCCCCACACCTCTGGGGTCATGCCCGCCACTATCATTCTCAACGGCGCGAACCTAGAATACACCTACATCCGTAGCACTGGGGCGAGGGAAAACGGCGTGACTTATCAAATTGAATGGAGTGACACCCTTGCTGCTGATAGTTGGAGCACGGAAGCAGTGAATCAACAAATCACCTCCACCCAAGGGGCTCTGGAAATCGTGAAGGCCAGCGTACCGGTTGGAACAGGTAACAAGCGCTTCCTACGCCTTCGCGTAGCCCCTGCCCCGATCCCCACTCCCTGATGGATGCCAGCATTAGTTCTGAATGGAAAGCCGACGTCACCTTCTTGGGGTCGAATGACTCCTGATTCGGCGTAACCTATCCTGAAAACCGAGAAGACGTCGTCGCCTCCTTCCTTCCCGTAGTGGCAGCAGGTGCCTATCCCCGATCGCTGAGTGCATGAGAAAGAAGTTTCAGCATTTGTGAAAAAAGCGCTGGCAAAACTTTCATCAATGCTTATCTCTCGGCCCCCAATCACCGCGCGGTTAGCTCAGCGGTAGAGCACTGCCTTCACACGGCAGGGGTCGCAGGTTCGAACCCTGCACCGCGCACCATTAAAAAACCCTCTTCATCACGAAGAGGGTTTTTGATTTTCAGGCCAATGCCTCAGCTGAAAGCCGTGCTCCAGGTGGACTCATGAAAGCCTAACAAATAGATGGACTTCAACTCGTCGATGACGAAGGGCCGCTTCACCAGATTTCCGTTCTGAGAGAGCAGCAGCAGGGCGTCTTCCGTCGTCATCTGTGGCAGTTTGTCCTTCATGCCGAGAGCTCGGTAATCCTGGCCGGCGGTATTAAAGAGCGGGCGCAGCTGATCTTCATGCGCCTTCAGCATGGCTTTTAATTCGGCGAGCGTCGGTGGCGTCTCGCGGATGGCGATTTCCTGATGACTGATGCCACGCGCTTTCAGCCACTTGAGGGCGTTTTTGCAGGTGGAGCAGCCTTGGTAGCCGTAGAATTTCATGAGGCAACGTGGGCTGAATGATCAGGGCTGCACCTTGGGAGCTTGCGGTGTGGCCTCAGGCTCGAAGTCGAGGATCTCCTGATGGGTGCGCAGGGCCTGCCGAGCTTTTTCGAAGTAGCTGCTGAGGTCTTCTGCGTTGGCGTTTTGTTTGTCCTGAATCAGGTCGTCGAGCTTTTTCATGAGGGCCTCGGTGTCCAGATTGACGCTGCGCATGGCTTTCTGGGCGGAAGCGTAGATGCCGGAAAATTTACCCTCGGCTTCTTCATAGGCGCGGCGGGCACCTTCTTCGCGATAGAATTCCTTTTCCGCTTCACGGAAGTTCTTGCTGAACATGCGTTTAAAAAAGCCGAAATTGGACTTGGGTTTTTCGTTCGGGCGCTTGGCGGCGCTATCAAAGTATTCCTGAAGGGCGGTGAACTCCTGAAGAGGTTTTTGATACTGCTTTTGCAGGAAGCCGATACCACTGGTGATGAGCATCAGTTTCTCGGCTTCGATCTTCGAGATGGCCTGGCCGGACTTCGCTTTTTGTTCGAGAAGGTTGATGTACTCGATGGTCTGTTTGTTGCCAGCGAAGATGTTTTCAAACTCCTTGTAGGCACTGGCGATCTGCTTGTGCTGGTCCTGACGCAGGCTGTTGAGATTTTCATCATGCTCATCGTTCAGAGCTTGCAGCGCCTTTTGATGCTGCTCGTTTTGCGCGGCGAGAGTGCGTTGAAGCTCCTCGTCTTTACTTTCTAGCGCCAGGGTGTGGGCCGCTTTGAGTTGATCTATCTCCACCATCAGTCTGCCCGCGTCGGAGTGGTAATGCCAGATGCCGTAGCCCAGGGCGATGAAGACGAGTGTGAGGGCGATGTTTCTTGCATTCATAATCTGGAGTGGGGTTTTCGGGGGATGTCACAGCATCATTCACAAGCGCGAACTTGGCAAGGCACAGCACAATCCCCGCCCAGAGGAAAACAAGGAAGGCAGGGCACGGCGAGTCTGGGGAAGTTAGCCTGAGGCAGCTTTCTTATGAAACCGTATTCACACATCGTCGCCGCCATCGACTTCACTCCTTCTTGCCGCAATGCTCTTCGCCAGGCAGTTCGTCTGGCTGCGGGAAATTCTGCCAAAGTCACGGTGGTGCATGTGATGGATGAGTTCCTGGTGCATGAGCTGAAAAAGGCACTTTCCGTCGATCAAGCCACGGTGCGCGCTGAGTGGCGGGCACGTTTGCAAAAGTTTGTCGAGGAAACCGACATCGGCACAGCACATGTGCAGGTGGAGGTGCGCATCGGCCATCCTTTGCAGGAAATTTCAGAACTCTGCTGCTCGCTTGGTGCCGATCTTTTGGTCATGGGCGTGAAGGGCTCACGTCAAGAGCCGAACCGTGTCGGTGTCATCGCTGCCAAGTGCGTGCGCAAAGCCCCGCTGGATGTGCTGCTGGTGCGAGAAGATGCCTCAGCAGCTTTTAAGAAAGTGGCGACCTGCGTGGATTTCTCCGAAAACTCAGCCAAGGCTGTGCGCCGTGCGCTTCTGATGGCGCAGGCGGACGGGGCTGTGGTGGACTGCCTTTATGTCTATCAATCCGCTCTCTCCATGTCGCTCGACTACGGTGGCATGGGGGCGCCTTTGCCGATCACGATCGATGCCGAGGCTCTGGATCGTTGGAACGAGGAATTGAAAAATTTCCTCATGCCTCTCAGTGCAGAGGTGCCTGATGTGCCACTGTCTTCGAGCGTCGTGGAGCGCATGAACATCCGTGAAACCATCCTGGAGCATGTGCAGGAAACGCAGGCTGATCTCGTCGTCGTCGGTACTCGGGGTAAAACCGGACTGCGCGAAATGCTCATCGGTACCACGGCTGAAAAGATCGTGGCTAATGCGCCCTGTTCCATTCTGGCGGTCAAGCCAGATGCCATGACCATGACTCATGATTGAGTCCATTCCTCTTCTATTCCATGTCAGATTTGATCCGGCATTCCATTCAGAACCACGGTCACGGAAGCGGTCGTCGTTCTCCTGTGGCTACGCGTGGGGCCTGTTGACAGTGTCATGATCCGCAAGAAGCGTCACAACCAGCCATCTGCCATGTGTCCCACCACTGATCCCTCTCTTCTGCAAAGTCTCATCGACCACTCCGGCATGCTGGTCATGGGCCTGGATGTGGAAGGTCGCATCCAATGGATGAGCCGGGGCATGGAACTGCTTACTGGCTATGGGACATCGGAACTTTTTGGCAAAGATTGGGTCGAGACCCTGGTGCCGGAGGAACTCCGCGCCACCACCAGCAAACTCTGCCGTGGTGGAATCGGCACGGATCGCAGCCAGAGCCACCTCAATCCACTCATCACGCGTGATGGCTCAATACGCCTCATCGAGTGGCTGCACTCGGATATTAAAGACCCACAGGGGCAGGGACAAGTGACAGGCATTCTTTGCATCGGACGCGATGTCACGGATCTGCAAGCCGCTCGTGATGCCCTCATCACCTCTGAGAAGCGCAGTCGTGCCATCGTCGAGACGGCGGTGAATGCCATCCTGACCATGAGTGAGGCCTGCATCATCGAGACA
>CANHTV010000089.1 GCA_947463285.1 Verrucomicrobiaceae bacterium
CCCTGGGTGCGGAGGAAAGGAGAAAGGATGTTTTTCCAAGATCGATCATCACCAGTATCCAGCAGCCAGTGCTGATTACCGACTCGCAGATGATGCGCTGAACCTCCTGAGGGCAGATGAAAAACCTGCATTTCCACTGCTGGTGGATTTTTTTCAAAACGCAGATCGAGCGTGACATTGGCCATTGGCCAGGAAGCAAACCATGAAGTCAGAACAATCATTGCTTGAGCGACGAGAGTGTTGAGGAAATTCGTCAGCCTTTGGGCTGAAGTGAAACCCAGCAGAGTCAAGACAAGGCTCGCACAAGAGAGCGTCATGCTCAGGCCGGAGGCTGGCACGAGGATCAAATTGGCGATGAGTCCGACGGGGGTCAGGGTTTGAAAATGACCCAGCATCAAAGGCAGGCTGCCGATCCAAGCGGCCAGTGAGACACTGACGAGTCCGGCAAAGTTTTGGCGCAGGAGGGACAAGCCTCGCGCCCATGGCGAAGCAAGCTGTGGAGGCAGAAAAGGATCAAGCTCTGTCCAGGGCTTCAGCATCTTCAGCAAAGGCGAGGCAAAAAGTGAGATGGCCCACAGCACTGCAAAGGAGAGTTGAAAACCCGGGCCAAAAAGCTGCTGGGTATCCATGGCCAGCAGGATCAACAAAGCTGCGCCGAGACTGTTTTGAATCATCGGTTTCCGATCCCACCAAGGCGCAGCCAAAAGAATGCTGATCATCAGCGCCGCGCGTGCTGCCGAGGGCCGCCAGCCCGTGATGTAGGCATAACAAAAAACAAGACCAATGAGCCATATCACTGAGCGGGCCGTACCGATGCCAGACCATCGCAGCATAAAGCCCATCACACCTGCCAGCATCACGACGTGAAGACCGCTGATGGCAAAAATATGCAGGGTGCCGCTGCCGCGAAAGGCCTCCTCCACATCTTCACCCGCAGCATCGGAAACGCCCAAGGCCATGGCCAGAAGCACACCCAGTTCACGCTTTTGTTCTTCGATGCCCAACGACAAGGCATCCGTGATCCATTGCCGGGAAGTTTCAGCCCAGCGCAGCAGATGAAACCGTGGAGCCCATGAGTCTGCCTCGATTATCTTGACCGTGACGGCTTTGAGGTCAGCGATCCAACCCGCCCGCAGAGCATAGGTGCGCTGGTCAAACTGGCCTGGATTCATGGGCTCGGCCGGCAGGGAGAGATTACCCGCCAGCTCATAGACTCCTGCTTGAGTGATCTTAAAATTCGCTGGCAGATTCACCCGAAATTTCGTTTTCATCATCTCATGCGGCCCTTTTGGACTCCAACTCAGCGACTGCACCTCAGCCAACGCGCGTGATTCATTCAGGCTGACGCCATCCGGCCAGGGATAAAGTCTGGCACGGAGGTAAGCAGGCTTCGAGCTGCCAGACATGGCTTGTAAATCCAAATACAGCGGATGATAAAAGGTACGCTCAATCTGATGCGCATGGAGCGCCATGAATAGGGACATCACGAGCGGTGCCCAGCTCCATCGTGTGCGAAACCAAAGCACTAGGACTAGGCTGGCAATGATGAGGCCAATCAAAAAAGCATCGACCTTCAGATGCCAGTTTTCGGCGATCAAGATTCCGGTAATCGCCATTCCGCCAGCGACCGTCAATGGATGCAGCAAATACCAACGGATGAAATGCACGATCCAGATCTGGATCGGATGAGGCTTTAATTCTGACTCTGGAGAAGCCGTCGGCATAACTCAGCTTTCTTCCGTCTAAGACGGCTTGTCTTCAGGGACCACCTCGGGATCGTCGGTGTCATCTAGGTCTTCAGGTTTGATTTTTTCACCCGAGGAAAACAACGAAGTCGTGATGGCTTCGATCATCCAAGGCAGAGCACATTTCACGAATAAAAAACCTCCCAAAGCCCCGGCGAAGACAAAGTAGAGAAACAACAAGCCTGGGTTGTTTTCAAATTTCAACCAACCTGCACGTGCGAGATAAACCAGCAGAGCAGTGAGGCAGAGTCGCATGATCCAGCGTAACTTCATGACCACAGGCTAACATGTCTCCCGCCTACACGAGAAGCGTTTTCTTTAGTTGCCAAAAGGGAAATGCCGCTTGTTTCAGCCATGGGTCTCCGCTCCATTAAAACAATATGATTCGATTCCGATTTCTTGATTTCCCCATCTTCATTCATTGGTTTTTCTGGGTGAACTGCGCCCTGCTTGGAGGCGCTTTGGAAGCCAACAGCCCTGCACGGATGCAGGCCTTGTTTGGCTGGCTTTTGGTGGCTGCGGTCTCGGTGCTGATTCATGAACTCGGCCATGCTTTGGTCATGAGGCACTATGGAGATCGTCAGGTGGGCATCGTGTTGTATGCGTTCGGCGGGCTCGCGCGAGGCACACGCTGGCTCTCGCGCTGGGAGGACGTGGCGGTTAGCTTCGCAGGACCAGTTTTCCAATTCGCCGCAGGTCTGGCCATGCATGTTCTTTTGAGTGTCTGGCAGCCATCCTGGCCGGTAGGGTATTATGTGCTGCTCAGTTTTCGCGACATCAGTTTCTTCTGGGCCTTGCTGAATCTTCTCCCCATCGTTCCTCTGGATGGCGGGCACATCGTCAGCGCTCTATTTGGCCCATCCAAAAGACAAGCGGCACTCAAGCTCAGCCTCGGCTGTTCAGTGATCATGTCCCTGCTAGCCTTCCAATTTCTCGGACTGATTTCGGTGCTCTTCTTTGGTCTTTTCGCCTGGAATAACTACAAGGAGTTGCGTGGTGAATCTCAGGTGCCATGGATGGAGACCCGCTGACCCTAATGAGTGTGGATGAACTGCTGCAAGCCGAAAAACGGCATCTCTGGCACCCCTTCACACCGATGCAAAGCTGGTGTGATGAGGCGCATGAGCCGCTGATGCTGGTCTCCGGCAAGGGCTGCAAGCTCACGGATCAGCATGGCCGCGAATACCTGGATGGAAACAGCTCCATCTGGACCAACGTCCACGGTCACGCGCACCCCACCATTCATGCGGCCATTCGTGCTCAATTGGAGAAGGTGGCTCACACGAGCTTCTTGGGCTTCACTCATGAACCTGCGATCCGACTCGGCAAGCAGTTGGTTGACCTCATGCAGGGCAGTTCACTGACCCGTGTTTTTTACTCTGACAACGGCTCCACAGCCATTGAATCAGCCATGCGCATGGCCTTGCAGTATTGGAAACAAAATGACCAGCCGCTGAGAGATACCATCCTGGCTTTTGATCGCGCCTATCATGGCGATACCCTCGGCGCGGCCAGTGTCGGCGGCATTCCTTTGTTTAAAGGCAGTGGCAATGAGTTTGGCTATCGTGTGCTGCGCGTTTCATCCTTGGAGGCTCTGATTGCCTTACCTGCCGATGAAATCAAGCGCTTGGCAGCCGTGATCATCGAGCCCCTCATCCAAGGTAGCGCGGGCATGAGGATCTGGCCGCAAGGCATGCTTTCTGGCCTCAGTCATTGGTGCAAAGAGCAGGATGTGTTTCTCATTTTAGATGAGGTAATGACTGGCTTTGGTCGCACCGGAACCATGTTTGCCTGTCAGCACGAAGAGGTGGTGCCGGACTTTCTCTGCCTCGCCAAAGGTCTCACTGGAGGTTATTTGCCGATGGCGGTGACGATGACCTCTGAACGTGTCTTTGAAGGCTTTCTCGGACAAGGACGCGCCTTTTATTATGGTCACAGTTATACCGCCAATCAGCTCGGTTGTGCGGCCGCACTTGGCAGCCTGCAAGTGTTTCGTGAGGAATCGGTGATGGAGCGTCTACCTGAAAAAATTGGATTCTTAAAGACTCAGCTGGAGATCTTGAAGGCTCTGCCGCAAGTGCTGGAAGTGCGACAATGCGGATTCATCGCGGGCATCGAGATTGGACCCTATGCACAAGAAAATCTTACTGGAGTCAAAGTCTGCATGGCTGCGAGGAAGCACGGTCTGCTGACACGTCCGGTTGTCGATACGCTTGTTTTGATGCCGCCTTTATCTGCGACGCTGACCGAGATCGAAACGATGGTGGAGGCTCTGCGGCTCAGCATTCATGAAGTCTGCGACTGATCAGTGCAGGCCAGCGGCACGCATCACCGTCTCGTGGACAATGATGTCATGAGCAGCATCCCAGGCCAGCTTCTTTTCACCACGCACCACCTTGGCCAGATCCATGAATTCACCGATGTAGCGATCCTTGGGAACATCGAGCATCAAGGTCTGCGTGCCTTTCTTGTAGCCACCCTGGGCAGTGGTGAGTGAGAGAGTGACCTTGCCAGACTCCAGCGGGATGATTTCAAAGGTGCCGCGTGTGCCGGTGACGTTAAAACGACGGCGCGGTCCGCCAAAGGGATCGGCATGATTGCAACGGATGACCGCTGTGGCCTTGGCGTATGACAAGACAGCCATTTGGTTATCCTGAACGCCATCAGAACCGGTGGGAGTTGAAAAAGCCTGCACGGCTTGCGGTTTGCCGAGCAGAGTGATGACGGCATCTACGGTATGGCATGCGAGTTCAAAAAAACCACCACCAGGCAAGGATCCGATCTGCTCGCGTGTTTTGGCGTCAGCCAGCTTGCCCATGGCAGCGTCGATTTCCGTAATCTCACCCAGCCAGCCTTCACGCACGGCTTTGAAGAGGAGCTCAAAGGCGGGATTGTAGCGCAGCATGTAGCCCATCTGCACCGTCAGCCCGCTTTTTTCAGCTTCATGTCGCATGGTTTTAAATTCGGCGTGGTTGAGAGCACCGGGTTTATCGAGATGCACATGTTTACCAGCCTGAATGCAACGCAGCGCTGTGGCGCAGGCATCTTCGATTTTTGTCTCCACGGCGAGAGCAGAGACATCTTGGCGCTTGAGCAGGGCCGTTTCATCCAGCAGTTCGAGACCTCGGTATATACTCGACTCGCGAGTCACACCGGCTTTAGCAGCATCAGGCTCCACGATACCCACCACGTCCCAGAGATCAGAAAGCTGACGTAGCGAGGTCATCTTTCCTCCTGCGTGGGCATGAGCCGTGCCGATCTGTGCGATCTTCAAACGTGGCGGGTCTGCCAAAATTTGACGTGAAACCAAAGCGGAGGAGAGAGCTAGGAAATGACGGCGATTCATGATTGAGCAGCATCAGGTAACGTCGCTTTCTTGCAAGACTAGCGTGGTGATTGATCGTTGCCACCATGATGGCCTGGCTATCTGGATTGGCAGTTGGTGCTTTTGGGGTGAGTTTTGTCAGATGCTGTGACCGTCTGGAAAATAAACCCTGCCGGGTGACGAAGACCTTTCAACGCGGCTCTCGACAATCCTGTCTGTCTCGGCTACAAACCCGCCCGCATGTTTTCCGCTTTTCGATTCCAGCCCCTCGTTTTGACCGCTCTCCTCTGGTGTGCGAGCCTGGGTTTAGCTCCGGCTCAGTGGCTTGTGTATGAACTGGTTTTCACGCCAGAAGCGGAGTCGGTGAATTTCAGCTGCTACAAAAGCGCCTACCTCATCGCTCCGGCCAATGGCGGGGCCTCAACACTGGTGCTGACGACGGAGGAGGGCGGTCAGGTTTATGCGGTGGCCGATGGCGGCGGTAAGTTCTTCGTCGCGGCGAATGCTGCCTCGCGAAAGGCGGTTTTTTCGGCAATCTCACTCTCGGGGAATTCGCAGTCTCTTTACACGGCCAGTGGTCATTTGAATCGCTCCCTGCTGCTGGATACGCCGGATGGGCCGCGTACCCTGCGTGTGGCGGAGGCTCTGGATGGCCGCCTGATGGCTGCCGATGATGAGTCTGACAAAGGGCCTGCCTCAGATGGGTCGATCGGGATGGTGGGCAGCGCCTACATCACCGGGGCTCTGCGTGAGGATCTCACGGCCCATGCCACGCGCGATTTCAAGACTCTCAGTGAAGCGACGAGTTATATCGTCGAACTTCTGGAAAAATACGGCTATGTGCCTGATGACGGCTCTGCTCCGATCGAGCCAGAGCCAGAGCCTGAGGCGTCGAGCCTGATTGACGCCAGTCTTTTCCCACCTGTTCCATCTTCAGCCGAAGTTAAAGACTGATGAAAAACATCCGCCAAGCCCTCGTGCAATGCCTGGAGGCCTCAGGCGGTTCCGGCATTCCTCTGCCTGTTTCGACGCCCAGTTCCTCCGTGGTGAATCAACTGCTGGATCTCGGTATCCTGGATGAGGAGGCCTTTCTCTCCCAGCTAGCTACGCGCATCGGTCTCGGCTATGTGCCGACGCCTCTGCCCGACTCTGCTGATGCGCCTGAAATGAAGCGCATGTTGCCGCCGCGTGTGGCTTTGAAGCATCGGCTGCTGCCTCTGAAAATTGAGGACTCCGAAGGGGCGGCCAAAAAGCTCATCGTCGCTAGCTTTGATCCTTTTGACCTGATCGGACGGCAGGCCGTGGCTCGTGATGTGGAGGTGCCGGTGCGCTGGCAGATCGCGCCACGCAAACGCATCCTGAATGCCATGCGCGACTTTTACGGGGTCGGTGCGGATACCTTTGAAGAGATCCTCAAAGGCCGAGATGTGGATGGCGCTGATCTTGAGCAACGGGACGAAGCCAACATCATCGACGCCGATGATGAAGAGGCCTCCGTGGTGAAGTTTGTGAACACGGTCATCCGCGAGGCGCTGGAGCAGCACGCGACGGACATCCATGTGGAGCCGATGGAGGAAAAACTGCGCATGAGATACCGCATCGACGGTCGTCTGCGTGAAGTGCCCGTGCCTGAGAACATCAAGCAGCTCCAGCAGTCAGTGATCGCGCGTTTAAAGGTCATGGCGAAGCTGGACATCGCCGAGCGCCGCCTGCCGCAGGATGGTCGAATCAATCTTCAGATCGCCGGGCAGTTCATCGACGTCCGTGTCGCCACCATTCCCTCTGTGGAAGGTGAAAGCGTCAGCCTGCGTCTTCTGGGCCAGGAGAAGTTTAATCTCGACAAGCTGCGCATCGAAGCAGACCTGAGAAGCGAGGTGGAAGCCCTGCTGAAGAAGCCCAACGGCATCATTCTCGTCACCGGGCCGACGGGTTCCGGTAAATCGACGACGCTCTACACCTTCCTTAGCCAGCTCAATACCGAGCATCGACGCATCGTCACCATCGAAGATCCTGTGGAAAACAAGTTGCCGGGGGTGGTGCAGATTGCCGTCCGGCCAGAGATCAACCTCAGCTTTGCCACTGGACTGCGCTCGATTTTACGCGGTGACCCGAACGTCGTGATGATCGGTGAAATGCGCGACCTTGAAACGGCAGAAATCGCCATTCGTGCCGCTCTGACAGGGCACTTGGTCTTCAGCACCCTGCATACCAATGACGCGCTGGGTGGCATCATGCGACTCATCGACATGGGCGTGGAGCCATTCCTGGTCTCCAGCTCCGTGCGTGCCTTCATCGCCCAGCGTCTCGTCCGCGTGCTCTGTCAAGAGTGCCGTCAGGTCGATCCCGATGCACAGAGCCGCTTGAAGGAGCAGTTGCAATACAGCGGGCCGATCAACAACCCGGTTTACCGAGCCAAAGAAGGCGGCTGTGAAGCCTGCCGCGCCACGGGTTACAAAGGCCGAATGTCCATCTATGAACTCGTGCGCCTCACCCCGGCCATGGGTGAGCTGGTGACTCACCGCGCCAGCAACCAGCAACTTTACCAGCAGGCCTATAAAGACGGTTATCGCCCCATGCGTGAGTATGGCGTGCGCAAGATTCTCGCCGGACTCACCTCGATTGATGAAGTCATCAGCGTCACGGTGGCGGAGTCTGAGCAGTAAAGCCTGACCGCTGAAGTTCTCCACACGGTTTACCTTTCACCCCATGCCCAACTTTGCCTATCAAGCGACTGATGCGACTGGACGCGATGTTTCCGGGAACATTGAAGCTCCAGACCGCGCCTCGGCGGTGCGTCAGCTGACGGGGAAAGGCTTGCAGCCCTTCAAAGTGGCTGAAAGTACGGCCAAGGCTGGAGCCAAAGCGGGTGCCAAGGCTGCCGCCGTCAAAGCCAAGCCTGAAGCGCCTGAAGGTCCCATCAAACTCAGCGCGAACAGCTTGCAGCTCTTCACGGAGGAGCTGGCTGAACTTCTAGAAGCTGGTATGAGGCTGGAAGCTGCCCTGAAACTCATGGAAGGCGGGAAGGGGAACACTGGCACCCACAGCCGTGTCGCAGCTAAGCTGGGGAATCTCATCCGTGAAGGCCATCCCTTCAGCAGTGCGCTGCGTCAGGCTTCACCTTCATTTGGTGAACTTTTTTGTGCCGTGGCGGCCGCAGGTGAGGCCGGCGGCTCTCTGGCCGGTGCCATGAAGCGCCAGTCGCAATACTTGGGCAAGGTGCGTGAGATGAAAAGCCAGGTGGCTGTGGCTCTCATTTACCCCGGCTTTCTCACCGTCGCTGCCATCGGGGTGACGATTATTTTCACTACCTTTCTCATTCCCAGGCTGAGCATCATGATGTCGCGCATGAAAGGCGGCGTGCCAAAGGGCATCCAGATCGTCATGGCGATCTCGGACTTTATGAAAAACTACTGGTGGCTGGTGCTCGCGGGGATGGCGCTGATGGCGCTGCTTTTTTGGGTTTGGTCACGGTCGAAGGCCGGGCGTCCGATATGGGATCGCTCAATGCTGCGCATCCCCTTTGTCGGCAATGTCTTGATGGCCAATTTCCACACGCAGTTTTTGGAAACGCTTGCCTCGCTCACGGGCGGTGGTTTGCCCCTGCTGAAAGGGCTGGAGCTGGCCTCGCGCATCTCCTCCAATCAATTTGTGCAAAAGCAGCTTGAGCAAGTCATCGCCAGCGTCCGAGATGGTGCGCCGCTATCCCGAGGCCTGGAAAAAACCGCGCTCTTTCCCATCCGTTTGCTAGAGATGGTGCGCATCGGCGAGCATACGGGTGACCTTAGTGGCACCCTGCGCCGTACGGCTGACCGCTGCGGACGTGATCTCAGCAAGAGCCTGGAAAAAGTCATGGCTTTGCTTCAGCCAGTCATCATTCTGGTCATGGCCGGCCTCGTCGGCGTCATGGCTTACATGATGATCTCCGTCATCTTCCAGACCGTTTCCGCGCTGAAATCACGCGGGGGCTGATGAAAACCTGCTTTTCTCCTGACTAAAGACGAACACAATCAGCCCCAGCCTCTCCAAACCAAGTCACCAAACCTGCCCATGAAAGCCAACCTGCCCATCCTACGCACAGCCAAAGCTGCCTTCACCCTCATGGAGATGATGCTTGTTCTAGCCATCATTGCCCTCCTCATCGCTATCGGTGCGGTGACGCTCGGTGAGGTGGATGAAAACGCCAAGTTCACTGCTGCTGAAGCTCAGATCAGCACGCTTAGGACAGCTGTAGTGCAATATAAAACCATGAATCGCAGCCTGCCGCCGACTCTGGATGCCTTGGTAAATCCGCCCGGCAATGCCCGCAAGCGCAAGCTCGTTAAAGACGAGGCCATCATTGATCCCTGGAATAACAAATACCTCTATCGTAGCCCAGGTAAAAACGGCACTGCTTATGACATCTACTCCGCAGGCCCTGACAAGAAGGAAGGGAATGAGGATGATGTGTTCCCCAATTGATCAGAAATTTCTGTTAGCGTGATCACACCATGAAAAGGCTGAAGCCGCGCCTGCCTGCCTCCGGCTTCACTTTGCTGGAGGTCATCGTCGTCATGACGATCATGATTCTGATTATCGGCATTGGTTACGCCAGCTTCTCCTTTCTTGAAGATGACGATCCGCTGGAGAAGCCGATCCAGCAGCTGACGCAGATGTCCAAACATGCCCTGAATACAGCCGTGCTGAATCATCGCGGTATGATCATCGGGTTTAACAAAGACAGCTTTGGCATCATTGGGTCTGAGGCGGAAGGGATGGGTTCCTTCTCCCTGTCTGAAGACATCAAAGTCTCCCTGCGGCGCTGGGGAGACCGAGACTGGGCCAAGGCTGAGGGGCAGATCTGGCATTTTGGTGAGCAGGGCATCTGTGAACCTCTGAAGGTCCGTTTTGAAGACAAGCAGGGAAACAGCCGAGAGGTGTCCTTTCATCCGCTGACGGGAGGACTGGTGAATTGAAATCCATGATTTCAAACGCCCGCCGTCAGGGCATGACCTTGCTGGAGGTCGTGCTGGCCCTGGCTGTGTTCAGCATTGCCGCGCTGGCTTTGGTCGGCACGCTCAATCAGATCGCTGAAGCAGCCTCTGAGTCCCAAATTTTACTGGAGGTGGAGCAGAATCTGGAGTCCTTGATCGACGAATACGGCAAGATGCCTCAGATGCGTGAGCTCGAGGAAGAGATCAAACCTGGCAGTGATGGCGTGGCCTATCGCGTGAAGGTGGAGACGGTGAAAGACCTCCGAAACAAAGACGGACGCTTCCTTCAAGATATGTTCAAGATCACGGCCATCGCCCGCTGGAATGACGGTGGCGTTGTCATGGAGCTACAGGCGGACTCCATGCGCTATGCCGGAGCTTTTTTGCCGCTGAATTGATCCTCATCAAACCTTGGCCATGAACTTCAATTCCGCTCCCCAGAACTCCTTGATGCCCAGAATACGGCGTGGCCAGGGCTTCACCTTGCTGGAGATGTTGGTGGCTCTTTCGGCCTTTGTTTTTCTGATGGGCGGCATTTTTGCCATCGCGCAAGGCACCCTGGAGCTGAGCAATGACATCGGCTTGGCACAGGAAAAATCGCAGATTCGC
>CANHTV010000090.1 GCA_947463285.1 Verrucomicrobiaceae bacterium
ACGGCTTCGTAAAAATGATCGCCCAGGCCAAGACGGGCGAGATCCTCGGTGCCAGCTGTGTCGGCCCCCAGGCCACGGAGCTGATCCATGAGATCGTCATCGCCATGCATCACCGCACGACGGTGCAGAATTTCATGCTGATTCCGCACTATCACCCCACCCTCAGCGAGATCTGGACCTACCCGGCCGAGGAATGCGCGGAGGCGCTGTCATAAACAACTCAGCCTACTCGTCATGATGAGCAGGCTTTGGTTTAAATGATGCGGAAATATCTAAATCATTTCTCCTTCGCATATTCCGCGTAGGCTTCGGCGATCTTGCCTGCCTTCTCATCGCCGTCATGGAAGACAAAACGGTGACGTAGGGTGATCTTCTCACTCTTCTTGAGTGTCATTGCGCCGGTTTCTTCTTGCAGTTTAAGCTGGGAGAGACCGAAAGGATTCGCAGTGAAAAGTCCATAAGTGCGGACATGCCAAGGAGTGGGATGACGGAAGCTGCTTGGATGATTCAGCATCGCCACACCGACAGCCTTGCCACCGATGGTGCCGTGATAATCGACCCAAGTGGCGCGCTTGCCCCAGGCGGCTTCATCCGTGAGGCCTTCGCTGGTGATGATCTTGCCGGTGCCTTTGCCACCTTCTTTGCCGCGATCCACGGCCATCTCGGATGGAACGCGGATGCTGATGCCCGCATCCTTTTTGTCATCCACAAGGATGTCGTGCTCGCTGGCGATGAGCACGATGTCCACGTCGATGAGGCGATTTCCACCCTGCACGGCGAAGACATACTCACGCACTTCTTCGGAGGTTTTTTTCCCGGCAGCATCGACGTAATCGGACACAGTTCGGATCATGGCTTTTTCGCCACCGCTCATGTTAGTGATCTCGCGCAGCTTGATGGCGCCGAGATGCTCGATGCGTTCGTTGGTCTTGCTGCTGGGCTTTTCGCCAAAGGTGGCGCGCTCAGCCCAAGTGTCATAACCAGCGATGTTTTCATGGCCGAAGTTCAGCCCACGATGATGTGGGTGATCGTGCTGCTCACCCGCCACATCAGGGATGATCGGATAAGCGCGAGTCATCGTGACACCGCTCGTGCCAATGATGGGCCAGAGATAAGTCTTGTTCGCCTGATCGACGACCAGCTCTGTGACAAACTCGCCATCGAGTTTCACGATGGCACCTCCGGTAGGAGTTTTATCGACGGTGAAAGTGGCTGCGCTCATCTGGGAAAGGGCAGCAAGAGTGGAAAGGACAAGGAAAGATGGAATCTTCATGGCAAGCTGAATGAGAGATGATTGAACGGGCCTTGGCGAGAGATTCTTCTTCTGATTCATAAGAACTCAGGCGCTAATCCTGAGGTAAACCCTGCCCTCTACCAGAGTTGTTCGTTGGTTTGTTGGCAGGCATGCAGTTGGCTATGTCCAAAGGTATGCCAGAAGATTGGAGAGAAAGCGAATGAGCTCAATCATCTTCATGGTTTATCCAAGACCAGAGAAAAGCAGCGCGGTCGAGCAGGCAAAACGTCTGATAGGTTGCGTTCTTTTGAGTGCTGTGCTTGGGTGAATATCTCCATTAGCCATGTCTGCTCATTCATCCTCCTCTCCTGAGTCTTCCATTTGGTCCAAACTCAATATCGTCATCGCCATTGTTGTTGCCGGCTTCACACTTTTCTGGGCCTCTTCTTTCATCATCGGCAGCTTCCGCCAGAGTTCTGGTGCAGCCAAAGCAGACGAGGAAGCAGCTAAAGCAGCGGAAAAAGCAGCTCCAGCGGCCGCAGCTCCAGCCTTGGCGGCACCTGCGGCAGTAGTCGCTCCTGCAACTGCAGCACCAGCGGCTGAAGCAGTGTTAGAAATCACCATCAAGCCTGATACCGCCAATCCGCTGGCTTATGACACCAAGGAATTCAGCGTCAAAGCTGGTCAGAAAGTGAAGCTCACTTTCAACAACACCCATCCAGCCGTGCCACAGCCGCACAACATCGTCATCGCCAAGCCTGGCACGAAAGACACTCTGCTCGGTCAGGCCATGCAGATGGCTGCGGCTCCAGATGGCATGGCCAAGGGCTTCATTCCGGACTCTCCTGACATCCTTTTCAAAACC
The DNA here is from genome assembly GCA_947463285.1 of Verrucomicrobiaceae bacterium. Classification (GTDB taxonomy): domain Bacteria; phylum Verrucomicrobiota; class Verrucomicrobiia; order Verrucomicrobiales; family Verrucomicrobiaceae; genus Prosthecobacter. The sequence goes on from CANHTV010000090.1 coordinate 2,100, forward strand.
AAGCTGCTACAGCCAAACACCAGCGAGACCATCGAGTTCACCGCTCCGGCTGCTGGTGATTATCCTTACCTTTGCACCTTTCCTGGTCACGGTGCGATCATGAATGGTGTGATGAAAGTGAAGTAACCTTTGCCTTTCAGTTCCTTTGAGAAAGCCCTGGAGTGATCCAGGGCTTTTTTGTATCTGTATCAGCCGATAAAATCGAGCCCCAGATCCAGGGACTTGGCCGAGTGCGTCAGCGCCCCGACAGAGATGGCGTTCACGCCCGTGGCAGCGACATCACCGATGGTCTGCAAGGTGATGCCACCACTGGCTTCCAGCCACAGCTTCCCAGCATTCAGGCGCACGGCTTCGCGCAGTTTCTCACAGCCCATGTTATCCAGCAGCAGCATGTCCACACCGCGCAAATCAAGGAACCGGGCCACCTGCTCCAGAGTATCGCACTCCAGCTGAATGCGCGTGCCGGGCCGCTCCGTGCGCACCCGATCAATCGCACCCTGGAGCTGCTCAGAAGCACCATTCGCCGCGATGTGATTATCCTTCACCATCACATGATCATAGAGACCCATGCGATGATTCGTGCCACCACCGGCCTTCACAGCCGCCTTCTCCAGCAAACGCCAGCCGGGCGTGGTCTTGCGCGTGTCCCAAATCTGCACTGGATGCGGTTGCACCGCAGCGACATAGCGCTGAGTCTGCGCAGCAATGGCACAGAGCCGTTGTAGAAAATTTAAGGCCGCACGCTCGCCTGTGAGGATGCCACGAGTCGGACCGCTGATCTCCAAAACCACCTCCCCCTTCACAAAAGCCTCACCATCCTGTCTCAGTGCATGCGTTTGCAGACGTGCATCCACCAACTCAAAAACACGTTGGGCGATCTCCATGCCCGCCATGACGCCCGGCTCACGAGCCACGATCTGGGCCTTCGAGACTAGCGTCTCGGGCACGAAATAAGTGGCTGTTACATCGCCGGGGCCAATGTCCTCGGCCAATGCCGCACGGATGAGAGATTCGGTGGTCGGTTCCATAAATGAAGCTACAAGCTCTAAAGCTGACTTCGTGGCAGCAGGTTGTGAAGTCAAACTTTCAGAGCATTGACCAGCCAACGGAATGCTTTTATCGGAGGGGATGGCATTTCCACTTCGTTCCCCTCGCGACATGGTCGGCGGCATCATGGTTTTTGGTCGTATCCTGGATAAAATCAGGCTGCACGCTGAAGGCAAACTGCCGACGGGTTATCATCTCGGCATCATTGCTGGCAAGCGCACCTTTGATGACCGTGTCTGCCGACTGCTCGGCGTCTCTTTTGCAGCTCTCAGCGCCCGAGTGCTGGAAGGCGGCAGTGATGATGAAGTGCTGGAATGGTGTTTGCAAAACGGCCAGCGCCCCGACGCGGAACACATCGAGATTTTCAATGGCTTCATGACGAAGCGCGGCTGGCGTGATGCGGCCTCAAACGGTCTCGAAGAACAAAAAGCTGAAGCGGGTCTCGGACATCGAGCCGACATCGTGACCTTCTTTGATCTGATGGACACCGAGGAAGGTCGCGCAGCCTAAGTGACACTATTTTCGCGCCTGATCTCGCCAGTATAAAACCTGCCCCAGAGGCAGGCCCAGCAGCCAGAGCTGGCGTGGTAAAAATCCGCGCAATGCGATAAACTGAGTGCGCAGGCCGACACCGCAGTGTTGGCTAAAACGTGCATACAGAGCTGCCACGCGCAGTAGACGCAGAGGCGCCACGGTGACGTAGTGAGCCTCTAGATTAAGCATCATCTGATACATGAGCCGATGGCCGTCAGCATTGCGTGCGGGGTCCGCGCGGCCATGGACGAGTGAGGGAGCGTCGGTCCAATAAATGCGCAGTTCCTCATTCACATGGCGCGTTTGATAGCGGGCGGAAACCTGCGACCAGATGTAGGACTCGGGCACAAAATTCCCGGCGGCTTCAGGAAACGGAAATTGTCGCAGAATATCCAGCCGCAGGAAACCCCATTTCTCTCCGCGCACCTTGTGTCGATATTCCAGATCTGCTGCTGAACAGTCCAGCGGTGCCTGCGGAAAACGATGCCCGACGAGCTGCCCATCCTGATCCCGGCACAGTCCAGTGACTCCAGAAAAAGACTGACGCTGAGCTTCAGGAATGCTCTGCCAGTGATGCCACAGCCTCTCCAAGGCCTGCGGCACACAGCCATCATCGGAGTCCAGCTTGATGTAGAGCTGACCAGCTGCGGTTTTCAGGCAGTGATTATGAACCCGATGCGCCCCGCCATGCGGCAGCGCCTCATAGCGGAGCGGCACTAGTCCTTCTTTTTGCCAGTCTGCTACCAGCTCGGCGGTGCCATCTTCGGAGCCATCATCCACAATCAACCACTCGAAATCACGAAAGGTCTGGGCCTTCAAACTCCCATAACAACGATGCAACGTGTGCGCCCGATTGTAGGTGGGAGTGAAAACGGTGAAGGCTGGCATGGACATGATAAACGTTAACCATAGCGCACTTGGCAAGTCCTGGCCCGACTTTCATGACTCTGAGAACATCTTGCCCAAGTCCCCAAAGGAGTCCACAGACTGCCGCATCATTCATCCTGCCCCCCAGAACCTCATGAGATTTCTCGACAAACTCGAATCCAGATTCGGACGCTTCGCCATTCCAGGGCTACTGAAATTCGTCGCGGGGCTGCAACTGCTGACTTTCGGCATCTTTATCATGCAATCCGAAGAGGCACGCGTGGCCTACTTTGACTTTCTCCGTCTGGACTCCGCTCGCGTTTTCCAAGGCCAGATCTGGCGGCTTATCACTTACATCTTTGTCCCAAGTTCTTTAAACTTTCTCTTCGCGCTCATCGGGGCCATGTTCATGTCATGGTTGGGCAAGGGCTTGGAGGCGGCCTGGGGGGCTTTTCGCCTGAATGTTTACTTCATCGGCGGGATGATTTCCGTGGCGCTTGGCTCACTGCTTTTTGGCTTTGATGAAAGCAGTTTCTACTTGTTTCACGGGCTGCTTTTTGCCTTTGCCATGATCTACCCAAACGAGGAGATCCTCATGTTTTTCATCTTGCCCATGAAGATCAAATGGATCGCATGGATGGATGTAGCGATGCTCGTGCTCATGGTGATGAGCAGCCCGCCATCCATCATTCCGATCACCTTCGCTCTGGCCAATTTCCTCGTCACTTTCGGTCCTGGTTTAGTGCGGGATCGCATCCACTTCGCGAAGGTCGCTCAGCGACGCTCGACCTTCACGGAGGCCGCTGAGGCCGCCTTTTTTCATCAATGCACTGTCTGCAAAAAGACGGAAGTCGATGATCCGAAACTCGATTTCCGGGTTAATGAAGCAGGCGATGAGATTTGCTCCGCCTGCCGGACCCATTCGAATACTTAAACCAAGACCAGAAGAGGCTCTTTACTTCAAGCTCAAGATAAATGCCTTCACGTCAGCAAACTCCTGAGGCTTCAGGATGAGGTTCATCGGAGGCATGGGGCTGATCGGTGTGGCGGTGTAGCCTTCGGCGAGCTTGGCGTTCGGGCTCACGAGGCTTTCGAGGATGTAGGCCTCGTCCTTGCGGCTGGCGATGCCATCCAGTGCGGGACCGACGGCACTGCCTTGTCCCTTTAGTAGGTGGCAGTTTTTGCAGGCGGCCACGGGGTGCTCCCAGAAGATTTTTTCACCACGCTTCGTGTCGCCCACAAGCTTGGATTCGTCTTCTTCAGCTTCGAGGATGAGTTCGCAGAGCTTCACGTCGTCGTAGTAGGTGTCGCCTTTGCCAACATGGAGGAGGTTGATGCTGGCCTTCGGGCGGTCTTTGCTGTTGAAGATGACCTCGACTTCGGTCCAGTCCTGATTGCGCGTGAGTTTCGGCGAAGTTTCAGCCCGTCCGATGTGATCGTTCAGGCTGGCTTTGCCACGGAAGGCGTGAGTCTTGACCCAGGCACTGAGTTTGTAGTCGGTGTTTGGTTTCAGGGCCACGTCTGCAAAGAAGCTGGTATCGGCATCGTCGCGGGTGATGACGCGGAAGCCGTGTTTGCCACTGTGGACCATCTTTGTGTCGATCACGATGCCCCACTGAGCGCTGTCATTTCCGGGACGCTTGCCGTAGTTGCGCAAAGCCCAGCCAACGGGTGTTTTTTTGTCAGCGGCGAGTTCTTCAAAGCCGGGATTTGGCAGCAAGTTCGGGCCCTCTTTGTAGTTCAGGGCTCCATGCTTCTTGCCGAGCATTTTGGCCGCTTCTGCCAGCCATTCGTCATTTTTCACGACAGGGTCAGCGGCAAGCTTTTTGACCAACGTTTTGATTTCCTCAGTCGTCGGGAAGTCTGCGAGCTTCACAAACGCCGCGAGGCGTGTGTTCAGATCAGGGTCTGAAAACACGCCAGAGCCAAAGAAGAGATCCTGCGCGGCTTTGTCGCTGCCGAGGGCGCGGATGGCGTTGCGGCGGAGTTTGGCATTTTTGGAGATGAGGGCTGCTTGGTGCGTTTTGGCATCGAGAGTGCCGCGTGCGTGTTTGACCCAAAGAGCATGGATTTCGGACAGATCGGAAGCGTCCGATTTATCGGAACCATTGACGATGCGCTGCTGTTTCAGCAGGCGGCTGTAGAGCGTATTCGTGTCTTTCTCGGCACCTTTGGCCACGATGCGATAGATGCGGCCGCGGCTGTGATCGCGCAGGTCATTCTCATGCGCACCGCCGACGCCCGTAGTCGCGACGAAGCCGCCGCGTTCTTTGCTAGGCGTGGGATTGTGCTGAATGATGAAGTTTTGGAAATCGGCAACCCAGACCGCGCCATCGGGGCCGACTTCGGCATGCACGGGACTGTTCCATTCATCGCTGCTGGCGTAAATGTTGAAGGTGTCCAGCGCCTTGTAGCCTGCACCGTCGGGTTGCACGTCCATGAGAGACACGACCTTCATCGTGGGCTCGCAGACCATGGCCATGCCTTGGAAGCGCTTGGGCAAAGCGTCGCTGTAGATGAAGTTCGAGCCTGCGGCGGCGGTGTAGCCGCCCATGACATCGACCTGGCGGAAGTTTGGCGTGATGGTGTGGCAGGTATCGACCACGTTGATCTTCTTCGCAGTCATGCCGCGGCTGCCTTCGGCGTAAGCCGTGGCTGGGATGCCACCGAAGAAAATGGGTGCGCCATTGGCGGTGCCGCCGAATTGATCACCCGCGTCGTTCGTGCTGTGGCCCCAGGCGTTGTTGGTGAACTGATGCAGGAACTCGATGGCGCTGCCGTCCGCTTTGAATCGATACGTTCCCATCGCGAACTGATGTTGCTTTCCGCCGACGTAGCCTTCGATGCCGCTGTAGCCGACGCAGCCGTAGATCCAGTTGTCGAAGCCGTAGTGCAGGTTACTAGCTTGCGCGTGCGTGTCGCGAATGCCCCAGCAGTCGATGAGCACCTCGCGTTTGTCAGCTTTGTCGTCGCCGTCGGTGTCTTCAAGATAGATGAATTGCGGCGGTGCAGCCACGATGATGCCTTTGCGGGCAAAAACGATGCCGGTGGGCAGATTGAGCTTGTCGGCGAAGACGGTGAATTTGTCCGCTTTGCCATCGCCATCGGTGTCTTCGCAGATTTTCACGCTATCCTGCCCTTCGTGGTTTTCGCTGACGCCGTGTGGGTAGTCGCGAGTCTCGACGACCCAGCAGCGTCCGCGATCATCCCACGCAAAGGCGATAGGCTTCGCGATGTCCGGCTCCGCGGCGAAGAGCTTCAACTCGCAATCCGCCGGCACCTGAGTGCGCTCCATGCTGCCCTTGGGTGAAAACGGCTTCTGAAAAGTCAGTGGCTCCGCGCGCTTTTCGTAGTTCGCAACCTGAGGGTGCTTCTCGCGTTGTTCTGGCTCTCTTTGGGCCAAAAAGGCCTCGTAGGCGGCTTTGCGCTCTGGGGAAAGCTTTGCGAGGATGGCTTCGAGGCTCAGGTCATCACCAGCTTTCACGACGAGGTCGTAGCCTGCGTCCACTTTGTCCTTCGCGTAGTCAAAGTAGATGGCGTCACGTCCGAGGTCTCGCATCGCATTGTGCAGCAGAGCGGTGTCAGCACTTGGCGTGTCGAGGTAAAGGACGCGAATGGGCGCTGCGTGGGCCGAGACGAGTGCAGCGAGGAGGAACAGAAAGGATTTCATGGCTGGTTGGATCACGGCAGATTTTACGCGTGAAAGCCAGCTAGATCTTCTGACATGTTTTGGGTGAAATCAGACAGCGCCTTATTTTTCAGGCGAGCTTTCAGTGCGTCGTTTCAAGACAAAGCGCTCAATGCCTTTGCGCATGACAGCGACCTGAAAGTTCACCAGCAGACCGGTTTTAAAGCCTCCAAGACGCAGGTGTGACTGCATTTTTTTCCGTTCCAAATCAGACACACTGTCAGTCGCGAGCACCTGAACCAGCAGGCCATCATCGACGACGAGATCTAGGGTGGAAGCGCTCTGAATCAAGTGTCCCCGATAATCAAAACTCAGTGGTTTTTGTCTCGCCACTTTCAGTTCGAGACCTCGCAGCTCGACCGCGAGACATTCCTCATAGGCCTCGCGGCACAAGCCGGGGCCAAGGGTGTGATGGACGGTCATGCAGGCACCGGCCACCAAGTGAGGAAGATCAGCAGAAATCATAAGCGGATGATAGGCGGCAATGCTCCCGAGTGAAGGATAAAGTTAGAGTCGATCCCGCTGCTCGATCCACTGCACGGCATAGCGGACAAGGGCCGCGCCGTCTGTAATAGCGAGTTTATCTTTAATGTGCGCGCGGTGAGCCTCGACCGTACGGGCACTGATGCTGAGTTTTTCAGCGATGAGCTTGGTCGCGACGCCCTGACCGATCATCCCAAGCACTTCCAGCTCGCGATCTGTGAGTGTTTCGATGGCTGATGCCGCAGCTTTTTGTCTCTGCCCCGTGACCTGCTCCAGCATCCGGCTGGCCATGGCATCGCTGACATAAATGCCGCCACTGAGCACTTTTCGCGCTGCGGTGATGAGATGGTCAGCTGCAGCCTCCTTCATGATGTAACCTCGTGCGCCAGCTCTCAGCGCACGTTCTCCATACATGGCCTCGTCATGCATGGAGAGCACGAGGCAAAGCGTTCCCGGATACATGGCCTGAATGTCTTTGAGAAGTTCGAGGCCGTTTTTATCAGGCAATGTCAGGTCAATAACCACAAGATCCGGCTGATGCTCCCCGACGGCAATCAAGCCATCACGGGCATTTCCGGCCTCGGCACAGACATCGAGACCTTCTTCACTGCGGATCAACTGGGCGAGCCCGTGACGCATGATGGGGTGGTCATCGATGAGCAGCAGCCTCTTCACGCACGATTCCGGCGCTGGGGCAGCTTTTGAGGTATGGGGATGGGGACTTGGCATCGGACCAGGGTGCCACCAAAGTCATCATGCTCGATGGCGAACGTTCCACCCACCATTCGAGCGCGATGGCTCATGGTCAAGAGGCCCATGCCAGTGCTTTTTCCTGGAATGTTGTCAGGAATACCGACGCCGTTGTCGCGAATGATGAGGTGCAGTTCAGTCTCCTCTTGTGACAGTGTGATCTCGATGCGGTCAGCGCGGCTGTGTTTGATGGCATTTGCCACAGCTTCCTGGGCGATGCGGAAGATCTGCGTGGCCACCTTATTATCAGGCACCTGCACAGGACGGTCACAGTGGAAGGGGCAGCTGACGCGGAAGATTCGCTGCGTACCCTGGGCCAAATCAGCCAGAGCTGCCATGAGGCCTGCGGAATCCAAGACGACAGGCATCAGACCACGAGACATCTCACGAGCGCGCACATTGGCATGGGTGACGAGGCGGACGATTTCCTCCAGATTCGAGGCCTCCTCTGAGCTGTTTTTTTTTAAAGACTGATGGGCAACCTTGGCCAAGCAACCAATCGCCGCAAGTTGCTGGCAGAGGTCATCATGGATGTCTTGGCCGATGCGATGCTGTTCCTCTTCACTGATCTGGAGAATTTTTTCTTCCAGCACTTTCCGGTCTGTCAGATCACGGATGATGCCTGTGAAAACCCTGCGTCCATCTTGGAGAATGACCTCACCAACACTAAGATCGAGTGGGAAAATAGTTCCGTCCTTGCGCTGCCCCACGGCCTCACGCCCGATGCCGATGATTTTCTTTACACCCGTATTTTTATAATTCTGCACATAGCCATCGTGCTTATCCCGATATGGCTGCGGCATGAGCATGCGGATGTTTTGGCCGATCATCTCCTCCTTGATGTAGCCAAAAATGCGTTCAGTGGCAGTGTTGGCTGTCTCGATGATGCAGGCCTCACTCATGGTCAGGATGGCATTCACCGCCGTCTCGACGATGGCACGACTGCGCTTCTCAGAGGTGATGAGGGCATCACGAGCGGCTTGCAGATCCGTGACATCGCGTCCGA
>CANHTV010000091.1 GCA_947463285.1 Verrucomicrobiaceae bacterium
AACAGGTGCCTGCCATGTCCGTGCTGGCATGGATGCCGATGGGCTGATGTCCCTGGCCGTGCCGGGCCGCAGTGAGGTGCTCGGTCTGGCCCCGTTCGCTTCGGGCTTCCCGTCAGAGCCAAAGGTGGGAGTGGTGGCCGGGCAGAGTTTTGGTCCGTTGAAAGTGAAGGACTATCCCAACAGCACCCCCTTCGATGGTTCAGTTCATCGCTTGCGCATCACGCTGATGCCGCCGAAAGAAAATTAACGTTTCACCCTTCTCTCATTTATGCGCTGCCGCATCATCAAAGACTTCCGCTTCGAGGCGGCTCAGACTCTCCCCAATCTGCCTAGTGAGCACAAATGCACCCGGATGCATGGGCACAGCTTTAAGATCGAAATCGCAGTCGATGGCGAAGTGAATCCTGCCATTGGCTGGGTTTATGATCATGCTGAAATCAGCCGCGCGATGAAGCCGCTTCTTGAGCTGCTGGACCACTCTTATTTGAATGAGATCGAAGGCCTGGAAAACCCGACCATCGAATACATGGCGGGCTGGCTTTGGAAAAAACTGGCTCCCCAGCTTCCGGGGTTGGCTGAGATTGTTATTTACGAGACACCCAGCGCGCGCTGCGTTTTCCGTGGTGAGTTCTGATTTTCAGGTCGTGAAGAAAGACTTGTTTCTTAGACAACAGAATGGTTTGCTAGAGATTCTGTATTCACACTGACCATACATTTACGATGGAAAACGACCTAGAACCCGCCTCACCACTCACCAGCAGCTCGGCTGAGGATCGGCTTCTCGTGGAGCGTGCCCAGGATGGTGACACCCGTGCTTTTGACGAGCTCATTCGCAAATACACCCCGAAGCTCTACGGTTTGGTCTATAACATGACCTCCAATCGCGAGGACACGGCGGATTTGCTTCAGGAAATTTTCGCCAAAGCCTTCCGCTCCGTGAAGCGCTTTCAGGGGAAGTCCTCCTTTTACACTTGGATCTATTCGATCTCAGTGAACATGACGCTGAACTTCCTGAAGAAGCGGGGACGTTACGCCAAGGTTAGTCTCGATGACGTGGACAGTGGCATTCACAATGACCCCGAGTTCATCAAAATCACCACCGCCCAGCGCGACACAGTGCGTGAAGTGAATATTCACGAATTACAAAAAAGATTGAACGACGCGATGATGAAGCTGTCCGATGACCACCGCACCGTGGTAACACTGTACGATATTCAGGGTCTTCAGCACAACGAAATCAGTAAAATGCTCGGTGTGTCTGAGGGAACTGTGAGATCGCGATTGTTCTATGCGCATCGACTACTCCAGACTCATCTCGAAGACCTTGTAAAATAGCTTTCTAATTCCCCGATTAATCCAAGTCAGAGACACACCCCACTATGCAATCATGAGTGAATTCGAAGACATCCAAAGACTAATCCGACTGAAACGGTTCGAAACTCCAGGTGAAGATTTTGTGGAGGATTTCGTAGCCCAATTTCACGAGCGTCAGCGCTCGGAACTCCTCCGCCAGTCCGCTCGTGGGCTTTTGTGGGATCGCGTCTCGACTTACTTGGATGACTTCATTTCCCTCAAATGGGCAGGCGTGGGTGCCACCGCGATGGCCTTACTTGCTGTGGGTGCTTTCTCGCTGATGAATCAAGGCGGCACGACTTCTGAGATGAACATGGTGGCCAACACGCCAGTGACTTCGATGGCTGCCCCCAAGACGCTTGCTGTCGACAGCGAGCTGATTCGTGAGGTCGAAAATGGTCGTCAGTTGGCGATCGAAGGCATTCTCCTCAGTCGCCATTTTGACAGTGATGAGACCTCATTGGCAGATGATACCGACATCGTCAGTGTCTCCAGCGCAGCGAGCCCCGTTTATTCGGAGCTGCTGCCGGTGAATTTCTCGGCGCTTAATCGCTGAGTTTGCCGATCACGGAGAAATCCAGATCTTCTGATCCATCCAAAACTCCCGCGCGCATGGCTTCTGCTGTGCAATCCAGTGCGGGAGTTTTGATGTCTGCGCCTTGAGCCAGTTGCTGGGCAAACTCGGCATCTTTCAGCATGTTTTGCAGAGAGAAATGCGCCTCAAAATCGCCACTCATGATGGCGGGTAGCTTCATCCCTATTAAGGCGCTGTAGTTGGCGTTTGATTCCAAGGCTGACTTCAAATGTTCCAGTGAAATACCCTGGCTGCGCGTGATGGTTGCGGCTTCTGCCAGTGCCTTGACGGTAACGGCGGTGACCAGATTGGTGACGATCTTCAGCACCATGGCTTCACCGATCTCGCCCATGGGCAGGATCTTCTGCGAGCTGGCTTCCAGCACTGGGCGCACCTTTCCCAGCACTTTGGGATCTCCGCCCACATAATAAACCAGCTTGCCATTCTGCGCGGCCATCTTGCTGCCGGTGAAGGGGGCATCGAGAAAGTTGGCCTTCGCCGCCGAGCAGAGGGCGGCGGCTTGCAGCGTCGCCGCCTTGCTGACAGTGGCGTGGTTGATGATGATGTGATCGGCCGTCAGCACTGGCTGCATGACGTGCAGGGCGGAAAGCAGAGCTTCATCGTTGCGCACGAAGATCTGAATGATCGTCGTGGCCTGCGCCACTTCTCGGGGAGTGTTTTTAAAACCTGCGCTGTCCCGTGGGCTGCGGCTCCAGACGGAGACTTCGTAGCCTGCCTGACGCAGATTTGCCGCCACGCGGCTGCCGATGATGCCGAGGCCGAGCAGGCCTACTTGGGGAAGGGGAGAATTCATGCGCGGATGTTTTGCTCTCGGTTCTGCTCTCTGGCAAGCTGGCTGTGCTTTCCTTTGCACGCCGTCAGCAGCCGCCTATCTGTCAGCGCCCGTTCTTGGATGGAGCGGCATCCCGTCTCACAATCCCATGACACCCTTCCGCACGCTCTTTGGTCAGTTGAAGTCTGAAATGCAGAAAGCCATCGTCGGCTACGATCAGCTTCTCACGGATGTCCTCGTGGCTGTTTTTTCTGGTGGCCATGTGTTGCTGGAGGGCGTGCCTGGCCTCGGCAAGACCTTCCTCGTCCGAACGCTCTCTCAGGTCATCGGCCTGGAGCCAGGCCGTGTGCAATGCACGCCGGACCTCATGCCCGCAGACATCCTCGGCACCCACATCGTCAATGAAAACGACCTCGGACGTCGGGTGATGTTTTTTGAAAAAGGCCCTGTTTTCAAAAATCTCCTGCTCGTGGATGAGATCAACCGCGCCACCCCGAAAACCCAGGCCGCGCTGTTGGAAGTGATGCAGGAGCGCGCCGTCACCACCGGCGGTGAGCGCCACACGCTGCCGGAGCCCTTCTTTGTGCTCGCCACTCAGAATCCCATGGAGATGGAGGGCACCTACCCGCTGCCTGAGGCGCAGCTTGACCGCTTCATGTTTAAGATCCGCGTGCCATTCCCTGACCTAGAGTCCCTCGTCGAGATCAGTCGCCGCACCACCGGTTTCACTGAGCCTGTTTTGACTCCTGTCAGCGATGGCCCCAGCCTCATCCAGCTCCAGAAAGAACTGGCCCAGATGCCGGTGGCAGATCCCGTGGCGCACTATGCCAGCCGACTCGTTCTCGCCACGCATCCTGAGCAAAAAGGTGCCTTGCCTGAAGTGCAGCGCTTCGTCGCCTACGGCAGCAGCCCGCGTGGACTTCAGAGCCTCATCCGTGGTGCCCGTGTCTGGGCAGCCGTGCAGGGCAGCACCGCCGTCTCTACGGATGACATCCGCGCCATCGCCCATGTCGCCCTGCGTCACCGCATCATTTTGAACTTCGAAGGCGAGGCCCAGCAGGTGAAGGTGGACGACATCATCACCAAGCTGCTCGATCAGGTCAAAACTCCCGCCATGCAGGCGGCCTGATCACGCTTGAGCCTCGCCATGTGCATTTGAGCGAGGTGGTGGTGCAGATCTTGGATTGAGAAAACGGTGCCGCCTCCGTTTACTGCCAGCGTTTTTCCACTTTTCTCATCCCCATGCCCACCATCGCCATTCTCGGAACCCTCGACTCTAAAGGCATCGAGCACGCCTTCGTCGCTGACTACATTCGCGCCCGTGGTTTTGACACCCTGCTGATCAATGCCGGCAGCCTCGCCGCCCCCGCCGTCACGCCAGACATCACGGCTGAAACCGTCGCCGCCGCTGCTGGTGATTCGGACTGGCAGGCCATCCTCGCCCGGCAGGATCGTGGCGAATGCGTCAGCCTCATGGCGCGTGGTGCTGCTAAGATCGTTTCCGAACTGGCCACAGCCGGACGCATCCAGGGCATCATCTCCCTTGGCGGAGGTGGTGGCTCAGCCATCTGCACCGCTGCCATGCGGGAGCTGCCCATCGGCTTCCCCAAGATCATGGTCAGCACCTTGGCCAGTGGCAATACCGCCCCCTACGTCGGCACCAAGGACATCGTCATGATGCCCACCATCGTCGATGTCGCGGGCCTGAACCGCCTGTCACGAGTCATCTTCGAAAACGCCGCCGGGGCCATCTGCGGCATGGTGGAGGCAGCCCAGTTGCGCCAGCAGCAGCCCGCTTCGGACAAGCCGCTCATCGTCGCCAGCATGTTTGGGAACACCACCGCCTGCGTCACCCAGGCGCAGAAAATCCTGGAAGCCGCCGGTTACGAGGTCCTCGTCTTCGCCGCCACAGGCAATGGTGGACGTGCTATGGAGAGCCTCATTGAAAGCGGTCTCGTCGCGGGCGTGCTCGACATCACCACCACCGAGTGGGCTGACGAGCTCGTGGGTGGCGTGCTCAATGCCGGCCCGGATCGCCTCAGCGCCGCCGCCAGAGCAAGCGTGCCCGCCATCGTCACCCCAGGCTGTCTCGACATGGTGAATTTCGGCGAGCGCCAGACCGTGCCGGACCAATTCGCCGACCGCACCTTTTACCAGCACAACGCCCAGGTCACCCTCCTGCGCACCTCCCCGGAGGAGTGCGCCCAGCTCGGCCAGATCATCGCGGAAAAGGTCAACGCCTACACCGCCCCCGTCACCGTTTTGCTGCCTACAAAGGCCATCAGCGTCATCAGCGCCGAGGGGAAACCCTTCGATGACCCCGCCGCAGATGCTGCCCTGTTTGCCGCCATCCGCCAGCACCTGCGCCCGGGCATCCCGCTTATCGAGATGGATGTGGAGATCAATGACCCCGCCTTCTCCACGGCTTGTGCGGAGGCCCTGCTGGGAAATCTGTCCCAGCCAGCTTGAGAAACGTCAGTGGCTTTTTCTTTCTCTGAGTCCGCCATTCCCCCATGAGCACCGCGACCCTTGCACAGACGTTGATCTCTTTGCCAGTCGAAGAGCGGATCGAAATCGCTGACCAGCTTTACGCCAGCATTCCCATGGATTGGCAACCTAGCGCTGACCAAGCTTGGCTTGAAGAAGCCGAGCGCCGTAATGCAGAAATGGACTCCTGCCCATCCATGGTCATGAATGAGGAGGAATTCTTTGCCGGAATCCAAGCCAATTGTCAGCTGAAATGAAGGCCAGCTTCCACCGCCGCTTACAGGCAGAGGTGAACGAAGCTATCGCATGGTATGAAAATTAAAGCCATGGACTAGGAGATGAACTGTGCTTTTTCACTGGGGACAAGGCTCTGGCTGGAAAAGCACGGCTTCTCAACACGGACTGTCTCGCCGCTTCAACGAGGCTATATCTGAAGTCCAACGGTGAGGCAAAGCCACGATTGGTTCGCTTGTTGGCAGGAGACTCCTATCAGGGGCTGATGTTGGCACGTGTTGATGGTCGTGGAGACACTATTGGCGAGACTTCCAAGGGCTTAGCAGCCGTGATGACCACTGACATTTCACTGAAACTTGAGCCCCCCAGTCCGAAAAAGTATCTCATCCTGCGAGACATCAGCGGCTACGCCATGGCTTTCTACTCGGACATTCCACATCCTCCACTGCGATGAGACGCCGCAACGAACCACCAAAGGCGAACAAAACGGATGCAGGCAACGGCTCGAAGGCTATTTGTCGTGTCAGCAACGTCTTGCGCTCGCCGTCGCCTGATCCGAGACGTTCGGCAAAATATATGATTACCCGTCGTAAACTTACTGCCAAGGAACAGGAAGCTCTGGCCCTCCGCCTTGAGGAGATGAAGTCATCCATTCAAGAAAGCTACGACTATTCGTTTGATGACTGGATCGATAACCTCAAGAATTCAAAACAAATAAATAATAATGAAGTGGAAGAGGACAGCAACCGAGCTTTGAGATACTTTCTTCATTTTTCAAGCCCCTACGAAACATGGGAAATGCTTTGTGGGCGCGCAGGCATTTATACAGTTGATGCTAGATCACTGAAGGCTCTTGATTTCCAACTAACGGTAATGAACTAAAGAGTCGAACAATGCGATCTGATCGCGGACGTTCGCCCAAGCACCAAAGTCACCCGCCTAATGACAACCGGGCCAGCATCCTCAACCCCCGCTAACACTCCCAGAAGCAAATGGCTCGCGGCCTTGTTCTACGGCTTTCCGATGGGGGTGGTATTCTCTGTCCAGAGTGGCAATTGGATTCTGGGCATGAGCGGAGGCTTGCTGGCAGGGGTGGTTCTCGGAGTTCTAATGGCTAGGTTTGCTAAAGGTCAGGCCAAGCGCTTCGTGATTGATCGCCCTGATTTTGCCGGGGAAGACGTGACCTACGATGGCGTCGCGAACCACTTCAAAGGTGCCGAGGGAGTTGGTGGCTACCTCTGGCTTACCACCGGCAGGCTTGTCTTTCGATCTCACAAGCTGAATATTCAGAATCACGAATGGGCTGCGCTCCTTCCCGACATTGTCAAAGTGGAGGCGACAAAGACACTCGGGCTGATACCGAACGGACTTCAGATCACGTTGACCTCTGGCGAGACTCACAAGTTTGTTGTGAATCAGAACTTAGTTTGGCAAGAAGCTATCCGAGCAGCATTGATCAGCACTCACACTTAACCTAGGCCTCAACCAAGGGCGAACAAAACGGATGCAGGCAACGGTTCGAAGGCTATCTGTCGTGTGCTCGTCTTTTCCCAATTGGCACGGCCTGATCTGAATTGCTGAGCTGATCGGCGAATCTCTGCTGGGCCTTTGAAGATGGGGATTGATGGCATGAATACTGGGCGGCATGATGGGCGTTCATTCATCATGACTTTGTTTCAATTCATCCTTTCCTCGGCGCGGCATTATTGGCGTGGGCATTTGGGATTGCTGCTCGGCGCGTTTCTGGCTTCAGCGATTTTGAGCGGGTCTTTGCTGGTGGGAGATTCGGTGCGGGCGAGTCTGCGGCGCGTGGCTGAGCTGCGACTTGGCAAGGTGCAGACGGGTCTGCTGGGCGGGGATCGCTGGTTCACGGCGGCTTTGGCTGAAAAGACGGGGGCGGTGCCGATGATCATCGCCACCGGATCTGCCAGTGCGGCGACGGGAAAGGTGCGGGTGAATGGGACGCAGGTGCTGGGGGTGGAGGCGGGTTTTTGGAAGCTGAGCGTCAGTGGGCAGGCGCTATCTCTGGCCAAATCTGAGGTGGCGCTGAATGAGCCGCTGGCGCGGAAGCTGGGCGTAGCGGTGGGTGATACAGTGCTGGTGCGGCTGGAGCGCCCGAGCGCGATCTCCCGTGATGCACCTCTCTCTGGCAGCACGAATCAGGATGTGTCTCTGCGTCGGAAAGTGGGCCACATCTTGAAGGCGGATGATTTTGGGGCCTTCCAGCTCATCGCTTCTCAGATCACGCCAGACACAGTTTTTGTAGGGCTGGAGGATTTGCAGGTCCAGATCGAGATGGATGGCAAGGTGAATGCGGCGCTGAGTGCTCAGGCCTCGCTCCTCAGTGCTCCCTTGGATCAAAACAAGACGCTGGAGGATCTGGGGCTGAAACTGACACGCGTCGCCGGAGCCCGAAAGGAATGGGAGCTGAGCACCGGACGTGTGTTCATGGATCGCAGTCTCGCGACGAAGCTGCTGGAGCGTGAAGGCTGCTATGGGGTGCTGACTTACCTGGTGAATGGTCTGAAGTCGGCCAAAGGCGGCACGCCTTACTCGATGATCACGGCGGTGGCGGCTGATCAGATGAAGAGTGCTCAGTTCTCAGTGCTCAATGCGCAGTCTTTGGGAGGTAGTGCTCAGTCACTGAGGACTCCGCCACTGAGCACTGAGAACTCTGTCTCGAAAACACCCAACACCTCCTCTGCAACCTCCAGTTCCCAACAAAACATCGTCATCACGCAGTGGCTGGCGGAGGATCAGAAGCTGGTGATCGGGGATGAGTTGGAGGTGTTTTACTTTGTGGTGGGGCTGGGGCGGGAACTCAAGCAGCAGTCGGCCAAGTTTACCGTGCGGGGCATTTTACCAATGACGGACCCGGAGGTGACACGCGCCTGGACGCCTGAGTTTCCCGGAGTTTCAGACGTGGACAACTGTCGCGACTGGGAGCCGGGCATCCCCATGGACATGAAGGCCATCCGTGATCAAGATGAGAAGTATTGGGATGACTACAAAGGCACGCCGAAGGGTTTCATCAGCCTGGCTGCGGGCCAGAGGCTGTGGGCGAATCGCTTTGGCAATCTGACGGCCATTCGTTTTCCAGATGGCGGTGAGGATGAGGCGAAGATCCGCGCGGAGATCCTCAGTCGGTTGCAGCTGGCTGACATCGGGCTAGTGCCGCGACATTTTAAAACGGATGCGGATGCAGCCGCGAAGGGCAGCGTGGACTTTGGCGGCTTGTTCATCGGCCTCAGCTTCTTCCTGATCGCGGCGGCGCTGGTCTTTGCGGCGTTGTTGTTCTTGTTTAATCTGGAGCGGCGCTCGGCTCAGGTGGGTCTACTGATGGCCTTGGGCTGGCGGCAGCAGCAAGTGCGGCAGGCCTTGCTGGGAGAGGCTGGTGTCATCGCCATGATCGGCAGTGTGCTGGGGCTGGCAGGCGGGGTGTTTTATACGAAGCAGGCTCTGGCGGGGCTCAGCGGTGCGTGGTCAGGTGCGGCCCAGGGTTTGCCATTGATCTATGCGGCCAGTGTGGCGACCCAGGTCGGAGCTGCGCTTGGCAGCATCGTCATCGTGCTGCTGACGCTGTGGTGGGCTAGTCGGTCGATGTTTAAAATGGCGCCACGGGAGTTGATCGCTGGTGGTGAGGGGGCAGGTGTTTTGGCAAACGCTTCGACCGCAGGTGTGATGGGGCGCTGGAAGCCGATGCGCCCCTGGCTGATGATCGCCCTCGCTATCGGGCTGTTGTTTGGCACGAAGTCCGCCAAGGCACCTGAAGCGGTGGCCGGTCTTTTTTTCGGCAGTGGGCTGATGCTGCTGATCGCCGGTCTGATGCTGGCCGGGCGCTGGATGCGGCGCGATGGCCGTGACCTGGCGCAGAGTCTGTGGCAGATCGGCGTGCGCAACGTCTCGCGCCGTCCTTCACGCAGTCTGGCGGTGATCGGCATGATGGCGGGCGGTATCTTCATGGTCACGGCGGTGAACGCTTTTCGCATGAGTGCGGGAGATGTGATGCAGCGTGACTCCGGGACGGGCGGGTTTGCCCTGATCGGAGAGTCAGCCCTGCCGATCTATGAAGATCTGAACAGCAAGGCTGGCATTGAGGCCTTTGGTCTGGATGAGAAGCTCATGGCTGGCGTGAAGGTCGTGCCTTTCCGCGTCCGTGAAGGCGATGACGCCAGCTGCCTGAATCTGAATCGCGCCCAGAAGCCCGTGCTGGTGGGCGTGAATCCAGCCCTGTTGGCAGAGCGATTTCGCCTCGCGGGTGGGGCAGGCTGGGAGTCACTGCTGCCAGCGCGATTTGATCCAAACTTCAAACCTGAAGGTGCAGGTGGCAGCCCGGTGCTGCGGCCGCTCGATCCGACCACGGGTGATGACGTGGCGCTCGCTGATCAAGCCACGGCCATGTGGGGACTGGGAAAAGGCGTGGGTGATGCCATCGACTACCAAAACGCCGAGGGGGCGACGTTCGCGGTCAAGCTCAGCGGGTTGCTGGCGGGCTCCGTGCTGCAAGGCAAGCTGGTGACGAGTGAGTCTGCCTTCCTTCGCGCCTATCCTGATGCCGCGGGTTATCGCTTCTTTCTCATCGATGCTCCTGCTGAAAAGCTGGAGGAGATCAGCGCGCATCTCACCCGACAGCTTGAGCCGCGTGGTCTGGCTTTGGAGCCTGCGAAACAGCGTCTGGAGACCTTTCTGGCGGTGCAAAACACTTACATCGGCATCTTCACCATCCTGGGTGGGCTCGGCGTGCTGCTCGGCACCGCCGGGCTGGGAGTGCTGGTGGCCAGGCATGTGCTGGAGCGTCGTGGTGAGCTGGGCCTCATGCAGGCTCTCGGCTTCCTGCCATCTGCTCTGAAAAAGCTGGTGCTCGGCGAGCATGTGGCGCTGCTGGTCAGTGGTCTCGTTCTAGGCGTCAGCTGCGCACTGCTGGCGGTGTGGCCCAGTGTCTCAAGTGGCGGTGGCGACTTGCCGGTGGGCTT
>CANHTV010000092.1 GCA_947463285.1 Verrucomicrobiaceae bacterium
AGTCTATGAAGTCACGGTGGACCGAGACCTCGATCCACGTCTGATCGAAACCTTTGCCAGCGGGACCGTCATGCTGCGTGGTGAAAACAAACCCTGCCTGCCAGCAAAGCTGGAAATCACAGGCACCCGTACAGCCTCACTGACAATCAGCGAGGGCCGCTATCATCAAGTCCGCCGCATGTTTGCCAGCCAGGGCTGGCATGTCGAAGCCCTGCATCGCTCACGCTTTGGCGAGCATCAGCTAGGTGATCTCGCCGCCGGAGAATGGCGCCTGATTGAGGTCTGAATCAATCCACCGACTTGGGATCAAAGGCATCACGAAGCCCATCTCCGAGGAAGTTCAAGGCCAGCAAGCTCAAGGACATCAGCGCCGCAGGGAAAGCCAGCAGCCACCACTTGCTTTCGATGGGATTGATCACCTGGGCTCCATCCTTCAACAGCGAACCCCAGCTTGCCGCCGGATCTTCAATGCCGAGGCCTAAAAAGCTGAGGAAGGACTCGTCCAAAATCACAGCCGGGATCGTCAGTGTTAGATAAGTCAGGATGATCGTGCTGAGATTTGGCAGCAGATGCTTGGTCAAAATCGCCCAACCTCCCTGCCCCATGGCGCGGGAAGCCATGACAAAGGTCAGTTCACGCAGCACCAGCACCTGTCCCCGAATGATACGCGCCATCGTGAGCCATTCCACGAGCCCGAGCGACAAAATCATGACGAGGATTTTTGAATACGGGATGAGATAACGCGCAGCGCCCTCAAGCCAGAGCCACTGGCAGTCCTGTGCCCAGAGTCGCAGCGCATCCAGCCAGTCTTTGAAAACACTGTCGAAAGCCGCAATGAAAATCATGATGAAGAGAATGCGCGGCACGGCATACAGCATATCCACCGCCCGCATCATGAGGGCATCCACGCGCCCACCACAGTAGCCGCTGATCATGCCGTAAAGCGTGCCGATGATCAGTGAGATGATCGCACCCACGATCCCCACTCCCAGCGAAACCTGCGCTCCTGTGAGCAGCCGGTAAAACAAATCCTGCCCATTTTTATCCGTGCCACAGAAATGCGTCACCGCCGCCTCAGCGCCCTTTGACAACGGCGGCAGAAAGGCACCGCCGCTTGTGCTTTTCAGAGCTTCCGGCAGGAAAAACGGCGCCGTGAAAGCGATCAAGACCACTGCGACGAGAAAGATCAGCGAGATCATCGCCGGGCGATTTCGCTGCACGATGGACCAGCCATCAGGACGCGTCAGAGCTGGGGACTTGGGGGCATCAGGCATAGAGTCGGATGCGTTTGTCGAGGACGCTGTAGAGCAGATCCACGATGAAGTTAAAAACGATCAGCAGGGAGCAATAAATGACTACCGCCCCACAAAGAAGAAAGGCATCACGGTTCTGGATGGCATTCACAAAAACACTGCCCGCACCGGAGATATTAAAGACACTCTCCACGATCATCGAGCCCGTCAGCAAATGCGCCGCGAGCGGGCCGAGATAAGTCACCACTGGCAGGATGGCCACCTTCAGCGCATGACGCACGAGAGCCTGAGGTGCGGCCAGTCCCTTGGCCTTGGCCGTGCGGAGAAAATCGCTCTTCAACACATCCAGCAGACTGTTTCTCATCAGCCGTGCCACGTAGGCCACATAAGGCGCAGACAAACAGAGGGCCGGCAGGATGAGATGCGTCACCCCGCCCCAGCCACCCACCGGCAGCCAGCGCAGCCAGAGAGCAAAAACAGCCACTAGAAACGGCCCGGTGATGAAAGACGGAATCGAAATCGCCACGATGGCACCAACCATCGCCGCCCAATCGACAGGTGTGTCTTTGCGCATCGCGGCAAGACATCCGAGCACTACACCGAGAGTACTCGCGATGACAAAAGCGATGCCGCCCAGCTTCAAGGAAGAAGGCATCTTCTGCGCCAAAATCTCTGCCACTGTCCAGTCACGATATTTGGTGGAAACACGCAGATCAAGGCGAGCTAGATCATGCAAATAGGAGGTGTATTGCTGCCAGAGCGTGCCATTGAGCTGATACTTCTCCAGCAGCGCCTGCTCCACCTTCTCAGAGCCACCTTTCTCACGATCAAACGGCCCACCTGGCAGAAGCCGAGTCAGCAGAAAGGTCAATGACACCGCAAAGAACAGCACAATGAGGCTGCTCAAAAGTCGGCGCAGGAGAAAGTTCAGCATGAGTTGAGGGTTAGGGAAGCCAATACTTATGACGCTGAATGAGGCCGAATAAACCCCCGTATTTTATTTTCCATGATTCGCCTTCCCCAAAACTGGATTTTCACCTGTATCCTGATGTTCGTTTCTTGGACGGGCACATCCGTGCAGGCTGCTCTTCCTCAACCCACGCTGCAAGCCATCCACCGCTCTGCCGATCTGATGATCGGCGAGACTCTGAAGATGATTTTGGCCGATGACAGCAAGGCAAGCGTCACGCTGCTGAAGCTAATTGAGAAGACGGACTCCATGGCAGGAGCCGTGCGCGAGGCCAAAGTGCTCGTGGAGGTCAATGGCGAGCAAAAGTGGCTCACCAGCGCAAATTACAACCTGCCGCAGACGGTTGGCGGCGTGCAGATCGACTGCCCGATCACGCGCGGCTACAACGCGAACAGCGGCGAGGACTCGTGGGCACTCGAAAAGGACGCGCGGCTGCGTCTTTGGCCCAAAGGCGCGGCGTGGATCGAGCCGGGCACCTTTGTCTATCCGCTCAAACAACGCTGGTTCGCCACCTCGACGCAGTTTTCCAATGAGCCAACCTACGTCGATGGCGGCGACAAACCGGACCGAAAAAAGATCTACTATCATAACGACCTCGACTTCGGCGGCTGCGAAGGTTTGACGGAGGTCATTGCGGCCACCGGAGGCCTCGTCGTAAGCGTTTCGGAGAAGACGCTGTCTGGTTACTCACTCACGCCAGTGAGGCCGCGTTACGACGTGGTGTATCTACTCGACGAACGCGGCTGGTATTACCGCTACAGCCACCTGCACACCATTGATTCGGCGATCACCCTGGGCACACGCGTGAAGATGGGCCAGCGCATCGGCAGCCTCGGCAAGGAAGGCGCGAGCGGTGGCTGGACGCATCTGCATTTCGGCATCAAGAGCCGCCAGCCTTCCGGCAAATGGGGCACGGAGGAGGCTTATGCGTTCGCGTGGGAGGCGTATCAGCATGAGAATAAACCCGCCATCATCGCCGTGGCGCGTCCACATCATTTCATCCGCGCTGGCGAGACAATCACGCTCGATGCCTCCAGATCTTGGTCATCCTCGACGATCAAAACCTACGACTGGACTTTCACCGACGGCCAAACCGCGTCCGGTTCGAAAATCGAGCGCACCTACACGAAACCCGGTGCCTACAGCGAGATCCTCAAAGTCACCGATGCCGCCGGAAACGTCAGCCACGACTTCGCCATCGTGCAAGTCATGGGCAGCGACGACAAAAACCTGCCGCCCACCATTCACCCCACCTTCTGGCCCAGCACCGGGCTCAAGCCCGGCACCGAGATCACCTTCAAAGTCCGCACCTTCCGCACCACTGGCGGCGAGACCTGGGACTTCGGTGATGGCACCCCGAAAGTGACCGTTAAATCCGACGGCAACACCAAAGCCCTCGCCAAAGACGGTTACGCCATCTCTCAGCATGCGTTCTCCAAGCCTGGCGACCACATCGTCACCGTCGAGCACACCAACGAGCGTGGCGAACGCGCTGTGGGTCATCTCTGGGTGCGCGTCGAGGAGTAGCAGTCGGTCAGCCAGCTTGTCTCGCGCCACTCCGTCCTTTCGGGGTGAACCGCTTCCTCACAGCTCTGCTGCTCGCTGCTTCCGCCCACGCGGAGGATGGCACAGAGTTCTTTGATGCCAAGGCGCTGCCCATCCTTCAGCAGCGATGCTACGATTGCCATTCGCTACACGAACCCCGACATGGAGATGCCACCCAAGGGCAAACTCGCCGCCAACGAGATCGAAGAGCTCGAACCTGGCACGCCGGTGGTGGTATCAAACCTGGCCTCACGCACGGCGAAACAGATGACTTCGGCTTCCGCCCCGTCTCCGGCAAAGTCCACCTGCATGATTTGCACGCCACGATCCTGCATCAACTCGGCAGCGATCACGAAAAACTCACCTAGCGTCACCTCGGCCGCGATTACCGACTCACCGATGTCTATGGAAACCTCGTGAAGGAGATTCTGGCCTGACGACCCCAAATTCTGAGCCCCAGGCTGCTAAAAAAAATCTTTGAACTTTTTGCCGATAGATTTCCAAACGGTATACCGATTTATTTTTCGCAAAACGGTATACCATCATGGCCACGACTTCTGTCACATCATCTTCACGTACCGACTCAGCCTCCGAAAAGCTGCGGCGGGAGATTCTTGATGGGCTTGCCGCTCCAGGGGATCTGCTCGCTGAGTCGGCGGTTGCCCGGCGTTTGGGGGTGAGTCGCGTCCCGGTGCGCGAGGCGCTGTTTGATTTGGAGCGTGACGGCCTCGTCGAGTTCAGCGAAACAGGCCGCGCTTATGTCAAGCGACTCGCTCCGGCGGACTTCGAGGAGCTGTTCGTGGTGCGCCTGGCCTTGGAGCCGCTGGCTTCGCGCCTTGCGACGCCTCAACTTCGTTCCACGACGGAGGCGCTGGAGCGAAACATCGCTGCCACACAACGCTCGAAGACTGTTCAGCAGGTGACGCGGCTCGATCTGGACTTTCATGAGATCATTCTCACTGCATCCGGCAATACTCGACTGCTAAAGCTTTGGTCTTCGATGCGTGCTGAGCTGGAACTGTGGCTCGGACGTCTTCATCGCCGCCATCAGTTCCAGACAAGCGAAACCCAGCGTGAAACCATCGCCGCTCACACCGCCATCGTGCAGGGCTTCCGCACGCAATCACCTGCGGAATGCGAGCGCATCATGCGTCAACACATTCAGGGCTGGCGAGAGTGGTTGCCCGTCTTGGCTGAGAATGAATGAAATTAGACCCCTAGCGATACCATCATGAACACCCACCGATTCAATCGTCGAGCCTTCCTGCGCGGAGCAGGTGTCACCATGGCGCTGCCATGGATGGAGTCCGTCAATGTTTGGGGCGATGAGCCGAAGAAAAACAAACCGGCCAGCGAGGCTCCGGTGCGTTTGTGCGTGACCTTCTCCGGCAACGGCTTCCAATCGAAGGAATGGTGGGCGAAGGGCGAAGGCAAAGCGATGGAGCTTGGTCGAGTGCTAGAGCCGCTCAAGGACTTTCGCGAGCGACTGCTCTTTGTTCGCGGTTTGTATCATGAGGAGGCTCGCAAAGGCAACATCCACTCCTCGCAGACCGGCAATATGCTTTCCGGTGCTCCCATCGCCAGCGGCGGCGAGATCCGCAGTGGCACGAGCTTTGATCAAATGCTCGCCCAGACCTACGGACGCTCCACAAAGGTGCCGAGCCTGGTTTTGGCCTGCGAGAAGTCGAATCCATCGGTTCACAAGAACTACTCGATGCTCTACAGCTCGCACATTTCGTGGAGTTCACCGACCACACCGACTCCGCTGGAGCTTTACCCCGCGCTGGCGTTTGATCGTCTCTTCAAAGACGACGCCTCACCCGCCGACAAGAGTGTGCTGGATGCCGTCCTGGCCGATGCGCAGGATCTGCGCCGCGACATCAGCGCCAGCGACCAGCGGAAGCTCGATGAGTATCTCGACAGCGTGCGCGAGGTGGAGAAACGCATCGAAAACGCCGGTAAACGCGGCGAACTGCAAGGCTGGCGACCCACTTTGGATAAACCCAATATGCAACGCCCAGCCGATGGCATCCCGCAGGACATCGCCGAGCACATGAAGCTCATGTGCGACATCTTGGTGCTCGGCTTCCAGACCGACACCACGCGCATCACCACGCTGAAGCTCAACAACGACCACAGCGCCCTGCGCTTCCCGAATCTGCCCAGCGTGCAGCAGCCAGGCCACGGCATCGATTACATGATCCACCACCTCCTCAGCCACAGCGACGGCGAGGACTACCTCAAGGTGAACCAGCTCTTCATGCAGCAGCTCGCTTACCTAGCGCGGAAGATGGACAGCGTTCGCGAAGGCGAGCGCACGCTGCTGGACAACACGATGCTCATGCACTGCTCCAGCATGATGGCCGGAGCCAAGCATGACAATGACCAGCTCCCTGTGATCGTCCTCGGCGGTGCCGGCGGCAGGCTCAAGACCGGTCGCACCCTCGACTACAAAGACAAGCCCGACCGACAGCTCTGCCGACTCTTCATGTCGATGATGGACAAGATGGACGTGCGCCCGAAGACCTTCGGCGATGCCAAACTCATGCTGGAGGAAGTGTGAACATGCTAACATTCAGGCGGTCACTTTTTCTTCTCGCTCTGGTGTGCCAAGCCGCGCCAACCGCCGATGCGGCTTCCTCGAAAAAGCCCAACGTCCTCTTCGTCGTCTTCGACGATCTCAACAACCGCCTTGGTTGCTACGGTGATCCTGTGGCGAAGTCGCCAAACCTCGACCGGCTTGCGGCTCGTGGCACGGTGTTTACGCGGAACTTCTGCCAGCAGCCGATCTGCGGTCCATCGCGCGCCTCGTTCATGAGCGGGCGAAGGCCGGACTCGCTCGGCATTTGGAGCATGACGAAGTATCTTTACAATCTGCATCCAGATGCTGTGACGATTCCGCAGTGGTTCATGCAACACGGCTACACGGCCATGAGCATCGGCAAGGTGCTTGGCGGCTATGGCAAGGAGGCGGACTTCAAGAAGCTGAGCGTGCCGGATCGTCGCACCGGCGGCAAAACGAAGGATGAGTTCGCGATGCCAAACGGCGCTCCTTTGCCGCCGAACCTCGCGAAGGACCGCCTCTGTGAGAATCGCGATGTGCCGGATGAAGCGTGCTTTGACAACGTGTCGGCCAGTCTCGCGATCACCGAGCTTCGGGCGCTTGCGAAGAAGCCGGAGCCGTTCTTTCTCACGTTGGGCATTTTCAAGCCGCACACGCCTTACAAGGTACCGAAGCGCTACTGGGACATGTATCGGCGTGAGGACATCCCGGCCATCGAGACGCCAGCGCGGCCTCGCAACGCGCCCGAGATCGCCTTTCATGTGAACCACGAAATCCTCGGCGAGCCGACTGCCCACCGCACGCTCGATGAGGAAGCCAAGCGAGAGATCCGCCACGGCTACTATGCGGCGATGAGCTTCGCCGATGCGCAGTTTGGCCGCGTGCTGGATGCGCTCGATGAACTGAAGCTCCGTGACAACACCATCGTCGTCATCATCGGCGACAACGGCTTCCATCTGGGCGAGCACGATGTTTGGGGCAAGATGACCTTGTTCGGCTGGGACGCACGAGTGCCGCTCATTATCAGCGCTCCAGGCATCGGAAAGGGCGGCGCGAAGACCAGCGCCATCAGCGAGTTGATCGACATCTTTCCCACACTCACGGACCTCAGCGGCCTTCCATCTCCGGGTCAGCTCGACGGCACCAGCCTCGTGCCTGTGCTCAAGGACGCCAGCGCCTCCGTGAAAACTGCCGCGCTCACGCAGCATCCACGCCCCGCACTTTACTGGGGCGGCGGACCGCAGGCCTTGCCGCAGGTGATGGGCTATGCGCTCAAAACCGACCGCTGGAGCTACCATGAGTGGCGCGATTTCAAAACCGGCCACGTCGTCGGTCAAGAACTCTACGATCAGCAAACTGACCCGCTCGAAACCGTGAATATCGCCGGAACCGTCGAGGCTGCGGCACAGATTCCAGCGCTTGCTGAGCAACTCCGATCAATGACGACAAAAAGATGGGAGACAGAAAAATGAAGAACAGAAATCCATTTTTCTGTCTCCCATCTTTTTGTCGCACCGTCTTCATCGCGCTGCTGCTGCTTGCTCCGATGGCTGGAGTGCACGCTGATGCATCATCGAAGAAGCCAAACGTCCTGTTCATCGTCGTTGATGACTTGAAGCCGCTGCTGGGCTGCTACGGCACTTCGTGGATCAAGTCGCCGAACATCGACCGTCTGGCCTCGCGTGGCACGCTATTCACCTCGAGCTATTGCCAGGTGTCATTCTGCGCTCCATCGCGGATGAGCGTGCTCACCGGGCTTCGACCCGACTCGACGCGCGTGTTTTTTAATCCCACGCAACCGCATGACATCTTGCGCACCCGCTTCCCGGATCTCGTCACGCTGCCGCAGCAGTTCAGGAATCACGGCTACATCACTCATCCGCTGCACAAGGTCTTCGATGGGCGCACGGTGGATGCGGGGCACGACCTCGCATCGTGGAGCGTGCGTTATGGCCCGTGGGAGATGGCACCCGGTGAGAAGCCCGCGCCGGGCGGTTATCAGAACCCGGCGACAAAGGCGAGACTGGCCGAGTCTGCCGCGCAGGGCAAGTCAGCCGCAGGACCGGCGACGGAGGCTTGCGACATCGCGGACAACGCCTATCACGACGGCGGTGTGGCCTTTACTGCGGCCAAACGCATCCGAGAGTTCGAAGAGCAAGGCCAACCCTTTTTTCTCGCGGTCGGTTTTGTAAAGCCGCATCTGCCATTCATCGCGCCGAAGAAATATTGGGACCTATACGATCGCGCCTCGCTTCCGCTCGCTCCGGTGCAAAACCTGCCGAAGGCCAGCCCGCACGACCTCGCGTTTTACAGCCACTCGGGTGAGCTACGCGCTTACTCCGATGTGCCGAAGACCGGCCCGATTTCCGAATCACAGCAGCGCGAGCTCATCCACGGCTACGCGGCCTGCGTCTCCTACATTGACGCGCAGGTGGGTCTGCTGATGAAGACGCTCGAAGAGACGGGCATAGCAGACAACACCATCATCTGCCTCTGGGGCGATCATGGCTTCCATCTGGGTGAGCACGGTCATTGGGGCAAAGTCACCAACTACGAGGACGCAACACGCGCGCCGCTGATCATCGCCACGCCGCATCAAAAGCAGTCGCTACGCGTCACCAAGATCGTGGAGTTTCTCGACATCTATCCCACTCTCTGCGAACTCGCCAATCTACCCGTCCCACAACATGTGGAAGGCAAAAGCCTGGTGCCGTTGATGCGCGGCGAGACCCACACACTGCATGAGGCTGCGATCAGCCAAATGGCTCCACGATCAGCCAAGGATGGCATCATGGGTTGGGCGCTACGCACACCCCGCTACCGCTACATCGAATGGCGCCGTGCCGACCTCAGCACCGAAACGCCCCGCATCACGGCTCAAATCGAGTCCGTCGAACTCTACGACTACCAGTTTGATCCGCTCGAACGCAAGAACCTTGCCAGCAATACGGAGCACCTCGCCGTGCTCAAAGAGCAGCAGGGCCTCTTCGACAAGCTGCTGCCGCACCTGCCGAAGGCAACACGCTGATTCCACAAAGGCACAAGGGCCATTCAAACTTTCCAACCATGAACATCACCATAGACATTCTTTCTCGAGCAGCCACCGCAGGGGCGCTTTGTGTGCTGATTTCATCCGCTCGTGCCATCGAACCGCGAGCCCTCCTTCAAACCCACTGCCTCAACTGCCACTCCACTGAAAAGCAGAAGGGAGACTTCGATCTCGAAGCCTCCGACATTCAAAAGGAGCCGCACATCTGGGAGAATGTGCTGGAGCAGATCGAGATGGGCGAAATGCCGCCGAAGAAGGAAAAGCAGTTCTCCCCAACGGAGAAAAAGCAGCTCACGGACTGGGTGCGTGGCACGTTGGATCAAATTGCCCTCGCGAACGCGGGCGATCCAGGCCCCGTCGTGCTGCGCCGGCTGTCGAACATGGAATACACCTACACGCTTCGTGATCTGACCGGCATCGAGTCGCTCGATCCCGCGAAGGAGTTTCCCGTCGATGGCGCGGCTGGCGAAGGTTTCACGAATGCAGGCGCGGCACTCGTCATGTCGCCCGCTTTGCTGACGAAGTATCTCGACGCGGCGAAGGACATTGCGAGTCACGCGGTCTTTACCCCGCATGGCCTGCGTTGGTCGTCGAGTACCTCCGCGCAGGATTGGACGGATGAGGCCTTGGCACGCATCCGTGGCCTTTATACCAAACACACCGCCACGACTGAAGGCACGCAGACCGTCGCCCAAGGCATCAAGCTCGACACCGGCACGGGCAGCGGGCGATTGCCACTCGCGAAGTATCTCGATGCCCTTCAAGGTCGCGGTAGTGCGGACAGTTTGAGCCCGAAATTCCTGCAAATCCTCCGCAAAGCGCTCACGAGCACGAAACCATCTGTCTTGCTCGATCCACTGCGAGCAAAGTTCCGCGAGAAAAAGCTCACCGCAGCCGACATCGATCCCTGGCAGCAGGTTTTGTGGCGATTCGCCAACGTCGGCCACATCGGCAAGCAAAACGGCCCGAAGGCCTGGCAGGAGCCAGTGACGCCGCTCGTGCCGAAACACGA
>CANHTV010000093.1 GCA_947463285.1 Verrucomicrobiaceae bacterium
GCTATGAATCCTGATACGGGTGAGCTGGTCATGGATTACCAGCACTACTGGCGTCTGCCCTTGCTCAAAGATCAGCCACAACTCCAAAGTGCCCTTTTCATCGGCGCAGGAGCCTTTGGAATGCCTGAAGCAGTGTCCCGCGAATTTCCCAATGCGCGTGTCGATGTCGCAGAGATCGATCCTGAGGTCATCAAGGTGGGACGGCGTTTTTTCAAGCTTGATGAGCATCCTAAGGTGCAGGCTCACGCAGGTGACGCGCGGCATTTTTTACGCAGTCACAAGGATGATCGTTGGGATCTGATTTTTGGTGATGCATATGCCGGAGTTCGCTCGATCCCCTCGCATCTGGTGACGCAGGAATTTTTTCAGCTCGTGTCTGATCATCTGAATCCTGAAGGCATCTTTGTGATGAACGCCATCACCGCTGTCCAAGGCGATAAAGCCCAGCTTCTGGCGGGTATTTTGGCCACTCTGAGAAAGGTCTTTCCGCATGTGGAAGCCTTTGCAGTCCAAGGGCCTCGAAACTTGACGCAAAACGTCATTATTCTCGCTTCACATCAGGATTGGAAACCGTGGATCAGCGATCGCTTTCATGCCTCTGGCACATGGCAGAGCCGCATTCAACGCAGTCATGTGGCGGCGAATCAACTGCCCGCGAATGGCCAAGTTTTTACCGATGACTTCAATCCGGTGGATCACATCATCGCGAGAGGCTTGCTGGAGTAAGTTCAGCAAAGCCTGATCTGAACTGCAAAGCCTACGATCGCAGCATCGTAGTCATCGCTTCTTCTTTGCAGGCATGATCTTCTTCCCCCGCAGCTCTCAAACCGCGCGTCGGCTTTTCGCACAAGTCTGTCTGACTGTCTGTAGCGGCAGTTCGCTGTTCATGAATGCTGCGGAAACGAAGATCGACTTCACCCGCGACGTGCGCCCCATCCTCGCGTCCAAGTGCTATGCCTGCCACGGCCCCGACGAGGAAAGCCGCGAGGCCGATCTGCGTCTCGACATGCCCGCCGAGCATTTCGACACGAAAACCTTCCTCCATCGCATCACGACCTCGAATCCCGACGACTTGATGCCACCACCGAAGTCCCCCAAGCCGCTCACTGCCGCTGAAAAAGACGTTTTGCGTCAATGGATCGCCTTAGGTGCGAAGTATGAGCCGCATTGGGCCTTTCAGCCGATCAAGCGCCATACGTCTCATCACGACATCGACAGCTTCATTCGCGCCGAATTGAAGAAACACGGCCTCCAGCCCGCGCCACGTGCTAATGCGAGCACCCTCATCCGCCGGCTCTATCTCGATCTCATTGGCCTGCCTCCTCCATCGGACAGCACTGACCTTACTGGCGAAAAATACGCCGCTCTCGTCGATCAGCTCCTCGCCGATCCCCGCTTTGGCGAGCGCTGGGGCCGCCACTGGCTCGACATGGCCCGCTATGCCGACTCGAACGGCTTCCTCGGAGACGGCCTCCGCCCCAACGCCTACCGCTACCGTGACTGGGTCATCCAGGCCTTCAATGACGACATGCCGTATGACGAGTTCACCGTCGCCCAAATCGCCGGAGACCTCACCGATGTGCCTGCGGGCACCGGTTTTCACCGTAACGCCGCTCTGAACACCGAGGCCGGCGTCGATAAAGAAGAAGCGCGCTACCAAAACCTCGTCGATCGCGTCAACACCACCGCTCGCGTGTGGATGGGCCTCACCATCGGCTGTGCGCAGTGCCACACGCACAAATACGATCCCATCACCATCCGCGATTACTACAGCTTCTACGCCTTCTTCGACAACACCGAGGACCGCGACGACGCCAAAACGAAAGCCCCGCGCCTCGCCGAAGTCTCCAAAGAACGCCGCCAGACCTACGTCCACCTCGCGGGCGACTACACCCGCCGCGGCCCCGATGTGATGCCCGCCACGCTTTCTGCTTTGCCCGCCCAAACAGGCCACACCCGCCTCGAACTCGCCAAGTGGCTCGTTTCCCCGCAAAACCCGCTCACCGCCCGCGTCGCCGTGAATCACCTTTGGAGCAAACTCTTCGGCTACGGCCTCGTGCGCACGCCCGATGACTTCGGCACCAGCGGCGAAGCCCCCAGCCATCCCGAACTCCTCGACCACCTCGCCACCGAGTTCATGCGCTTTGGCTGGAGCCGCAAACAGCTCATCAAGCGCATCGTGATGAGTCAAACCTATCGCCAGGCTTCTCATGATCCGTCCGATCAGTCCTATCAGACCGATCCCCTCAACCGCCTCCTCTCCCGTCAAAACCGCGTCCGCCTCGACGCCGAAGTCCTGCGCGACTCCGCGCTTGCCGTCAGCGGCCTGCTCAAACCCACCATCGGCGGCCCCAGCTTCCGTCCGCCTTTGCCGGAAGATGTCTTCGATGTCGGTCGCTCCTCCAAGTGGCAGGCCAGCCCCGGTGATGAAATCTACCGTCGCAGCCTCTACATCATCACCCTGCGCAGCGTGCTCTATCCCACGCTCACCACCTTCGATGCCCCCGATGCCGCCGACGCCTGCGTGCGCCGCGAACGCTCCAATACGCCGCTGCAAGCCCTCACCATGATGAATGAGGGCGTCTTCGTCGAAGCCGCCCAATCCCTCGCCCTCCGCGCCATGCGCGAAGGCAACAACCGGCTCGAAATGCTCTTCCGCCTCGTCTTAAACCGCGAACCACGCCCCGAGGAGCTTTCCCGCCTCCAAACCTTCCACGACGAGCAAAACGCCCGCGTTCATAGCGGTGGCCAAGAGGCTCTCCAAGTGCTCGGAGCCCATCAAAAAGCCGTTTCATCGGCCCAAGCCCCCGAAGCCGCCACCCTCGTCGCCGTAGCCCGTGTGCTCATGAACCTCGATGAGTTCATCAATCGCGAGTGAACCCCGCCTACAATATGGAGACCGAGAAAGCGATGTAGTGGTGCTGAGTGAGGCTGGGCAGCGATGAAAAGCTCTGTTCCTTGCCAGTATGTCGATGTTTCTTCTACATACTGGCAGGAATGAAGGATTCCCGCTTTTTCGAAGCGTCCGATAATCGTCCGAAGAACTAACAAAATCGTCCGATTTACTTTTAATGTCCCCCTTCGAGCAATACATCACCCAGACGCGCCGTGATTTCCTCGCGACGAGTTCGTGTGGGCTGGGGACGCTGGCTTTGGCCTCGTTGTTGAAGCAAGACGGCTTGCTGGCGGAGGAGGCGAGCATCCCGGCGAATCCGCTTGCCACTCGGATGTCGCATTTCGCGCCGAAGGCGGAGCGCTGCATCTTCATCTTTCTCGAAGGCGGGCCGTCCCAGATGGATCTCTTTGATCCGAAGCCGCTGCTGAACAAATACGACGGCCAGCCGTTACCCGACTCGATCGTGGGCGATGCCAAGTTTGCGTTTTTGCAGAAGGAAAGCGCCACGGTGATGGGCACGAGCCGTGTCTTCAAAAAGCACGGGCAGTGCGGCATGGAGATTAGCGACCTGCTGCCGAACATCGCCACCTGCGCGGACGACATCGCGCTGGTGCGCTCGATGCACACGAACCAGTTCAACCATCTGCCCGGCCAGCTCATGCTGAACTGCGGCGCGGCCTTGCTCGGGCGTCCGAGCGTCGGCTCGTGGGTCACTTATGGACTCGGCAATGCCTCGCAGGAGCTGCCGTCGTATGTCGTGATGGTCAGCAAAGGCCGTGGCCTGCCCGGCGGTAGCTCGACGTGGTCGAGCGGCTTTTTGCCTTCTTCGTATGCGGGCGTGATGTTTCGCAATGGAGCCTCACCGGTTTTGAATCTCGCCAATCCCGACGGCATCACGCCGGAGATGCAATCGGCCAGCATTCGTGCGTTGAACGATCTCAATAAACTCCAGCACAAACACATCGGCGATCCCGAGATCGCGGCGCGTATCAATAGCTACGAGCTCGCCTTCCGCATGCAAAGCTCAGCGCCTGAGCTGGTCGATCTCAGTGGCGAATCGCAAGCCACACTGGCTGCCTACGGCGTGAATCGCATCGAGCCGACCATCAAGAGCAACCTCGGTGGCATCGGCAATTTCCAGACCTTCTCGCGCCACTGCTTGCAGGCGCGGCGCATGGTCGAGCGCGGCGTGCGCTTCGTGAACATCATCCACGCCTCGTGGGATCATCACAGTGCGCTCGATCCGCAGCTCGCACACAATTGCCAGATGGTCGATCAACCCATCGCCGCGCTGCTGAAGGACCTCAAACAACGCGGCCTGCTCGACACCACGCTCGTCGTGTGGGGCAGCGAATTCGGCCGCACCGCGCTCGGCGAGAACCGCAAGGGCTTCAAGAAAGTCACCGGCCGCGATCATCATCCAGGAGCCTTCAGCCTGTGGATGGCTGGTGGCGGCATCAAGGGCGGCCAGGTGCATGGCGAGACCGACGACTTCGCCTGGCATGTCGCCCGCGATCCCGTGTCCATCCACGACTTCCACGCCACCATTTTGCACCTCTTCGGCCTCGATCACCACAAGCTCAGCTACCGCTTCCAAGGCCTCGACTTCCGCCTCACCGGCGTGAATCCCGCGAAGGTGGTGAAGGGGCTGGTTGCGTAGCTTCGACTGCGACGCGAAGCCTTGCTTCTTGACTGAATCACGGAATCCGGAGAGAATCCGTGCATGACGTATTCCTCCACATTGACCTCCAAGAACCAGACCACACTGCCCAAGGCCATTGCCTTGCTACTCGGAGTGCGCCCTCAGGCCATGTTGTCATATGAGGTCACGGAAGACGGCAAAGTGCTGCTCAGCGCCAAGGCGGCCACGTTTAAAGACATCGCTGGCAGCTTCCCGAAGAAGAAGCCCGCCAAGCCGGTCGCCATTGAAGACATGCGCAAGGCGATCGCTGTGGGCGCTGCCAAACGCTTCAAGAAATCAGCCCGATGACCGGCATCGACACCAACGTGCTCGTCCGCTATCTCGCGCAGGACGACGAGGCGCAGTTACGCGCCGTCATGGCCATGCTGCTGAAGAAGAACGCGACGTTCTTCGTGCCTGATCTGGTGCTTGTGGAGGTCGATTGGGTGCTCAGCACTCTCTACCACTGGACTCCCGATGAAGTCGCCGAGTCGTTTGGCCGACTGCTGACCGTTCACAACCTCATCTTCGAAGACGAAGGCCGCATTCGCGGTGCGCTGCGTGCGATGCGGCAAGGAGCGGACCTCTCCGACGAACTGATCGTGGATCGTTGTCGTGACATGGGATGCAAATCACTGGCTTCATTCGACAAAGGCATGCTCAAACGGCATCGAGGATTCGTGATAGCCCCGGCTTGAAGGTGGACTGCCCGAGCGGTGGGCCGCGATACGTTTCCAATTCCTGCGTACATTCTTTGTCTCGTCCTCTTCATTGTGCGAGAGCTGCTCGAATAGAATCCGCACATCATGAACTTGAATAGCCTGAGACTTTGAGCACGTATCAGCAGCTATGGCTTGGAGATTTGACAAAATGGTGATTCGTGGTGAGATCGACAACACCGTGCGTGGATGCGTGACGGGCAAGCTATGGCTGCTCGGGCGTGAGCAGCCGATGACACTCGACCTTGATGGTGATGCGTTGCCTGACCTCGCGGGTTGCAAGCTGACGTTTGAGAATGTCAACCCCATCCCTCAGCCGCAATACGATGAAGGTCTTTCGATGATCCAAACCGGCTCCGTGGGCGACATCACGGCCTCGCAAAAGCTCAAGAAACTGCTCGTGCCCGAAGAGGTCTGGATGCAGGCCATGAAGGAAAAGCGCTTTCATGAAATGCCTTGGGTGCTCGCCAATTCGCTTTACTTGGAATGGTTCAGCAATAGCAACGGACGCATTGTCATCCAGACCACGGATTACGTGCTCACGGTTTCTGAACGTCAGTGGGAACCAGACGCAGATGAACAGGCTGCCCAGGCCGCCATCAACGAGGAAAACATGCGTGCTTACATGGAGGAACTGGGTCGCGCTGTCGGCGGCGAAGATGTGGCTGATGCCTCCAGGGATGATGAAGATAAGGGGCTCAAGCCTGATTGATCTGCGCTCACGCAAGGGGTGCGTTTGGCGACCGTTTGATCATCATGCGCTCGCTCTTGTTTCTCCTCGTTGCCACCATGTCTTTGTCCGCTGCTGCCCCACTCGTTTTTGTCTCGGCTTTCACTTCAGATGAAAAAGGCGGCGGCATTCATGCCTTCGGATTCGATTTGGAAAAAGGCACACTGAAGCCGCAGCATCGCACGATGGATGTGAGAAACCCGTTCTTCATCGCGGTGTCGCCGGACAAGAAGTTCCTCTATGCCATCGAAGCAGAAAAGTTTGGCGGTGATGAAGATGAAAACGTCGTCGCCTTCATGCTTGAAGGTCGGTCCGGCCAAATGAAGCGCCTGAATCATCAGTCGGCTCGCGGTACGGCCTCCTGCTTCCTGGATGTCGATCCCACCGGCAAAGCGGTGCTCGTTGCGAACTACGTCACTGGCAACGTCGCCTCGCTGCCGGTAAAGAGCGACGGCTCGCTCGGCGAGGCGGTGTCGTTTTTCCAGCACAGCGGCAGCAGCGTTGATCCGCAGCGACAGAAAGGACCGAACGCCCACTGCTTCGTCGTCAGCCCCGATGGCAAACACGCCCTCGCCTGCGACCTCGGCATCGACAAGGTCATGATCTACACGCTCGACGCCGCCAGCGCGAAACTCGCGCCGAACACCGCGCAACCCTTCGCCAAGCTCACGCCTGGCAGCGGCCCGCGTCACCTGACCTTCCATCCGAATGGCAAGCTCGTCTATCTCATCAACGAACTCGCCAACACCATCACCGTCTTCGACTGGAGCGCCTCCGATGGCACGCTGAAAGAGAAACAAACCATCGCCACGCTGCCCAAAGATTTCACCGGCAAGAGCTACACCGCCGACTTGAAGATCACGCCCGATGGCAAGCACCTCTACGGCACGAATCGCGGCCACGACAGCCTCGCAAGCTACCGCATCGCTGACGATGGCACGCTCACGCTCCTCGCCATCCAGCCCAGTGGCGGCAAAGGCCCGCAAAACATCCTCATCACGCCGAATGGCCGCTGGCTCCTCTGCGCCAACATGCCCGGCGGCAACGTCGTCGTGTTCCAGATCGACGCCGCGAGTGGCGCGATCACCACCAAAGGTGAACCGGTTGAGGTGCCGATGGCCTCGTGCATTCGGTGGGTAGAATAACCTTATGAAATACTTCCTCTGCGCCCTCCTCATCTCTACGGTATCATCTCACAGCGCCGCCGAGCCCGTGGACTTCACGGTGAAGCTCGAAACGGTGATGAAGCATGATGATGGGAAGTTCCTGTGGTTCCATCCACGGGCCGCGCCGGTGCCGGGTGGAGTCGTGATGACGATTCAGAAGCACCTGAAGGTCTCCGACTACTACTCCGGGCTGCATTTCATGCGACGCGAAGGCGTGGACGGCGCGTGGAGCGGGCCGACGCTGCCGCCGGAGATCGACTGGCAACCGCAGGCGGATGGCGTGACGCTCAGCGTCGCCGATGTGACGCCGGGCTGGCATGAGAAAACTGGCAGACTCCTTGCCGTCGGTTGTCGCGTGCGCTACAGCCCGAAGGGCAAGCAACTCGACGACGTGAAGCGTGCGCATCAGACTGTGTATGCCGTCTTTGACCCGAAAACGTCGAAATGGACGCCGTGGCAGGTTTTGGAGCTGCCGGAGGGCGAGGAGTTCAATTTCGCGCGAAACGCCTGCGCCCAGTGGGTCGTGAAAAACGACGGGAAACTGCTCGTGCCGCTCTACATTGGCAAAAGCGCCAAAAGCCGCTTCAGCACGACGGTGGCCGAATGCCGCTTTGATGGCGAAAAGCTCGTCTATGAGCGAAACGGCGACGTTTTGCGCCTCGACGTGGCGCGTGGGCTTTACGAGCCATCGCTGATCGCGTTTGGCGGTCGCTACTACCTCACGCTGCGCAATGATGTGCGCGGCCACGCCAGCGTGAGCGATGACGGACTGCATTTCTCCACGCCGAAGCCTTGGACCTTCGACGACGGCGCGGAACTCGGCAGTTACAACACGCAGCAGCACTGGCTGGCGCATGGCGACGGTCTTTTCCTCGTCTATACCCGACGCGGCGCGAACAACGACCACATCGTCCGCCACCGTGCGCCGCTCTTCATAGCCCGCGTCGATCCCGTGAAGCTTCAAATCATCCGAGCGAGTGAGAAAGTCGTCGTCCCCGAGCGTGGCGCGGAGCTGGGGAACTTCGGCTGTGCCCGTATCAGTGAGAACGAATCCTGGGTGACCGTCTGTGAAGGCATGTTCATGAAGGACAGCTCCAAGCGCGGCGCAGAGGGCGCGACGTTTGTAGCTCGGATTCTTTGGTCAAAGTGATGCTCTCGCATCAGCGGTCTCAGACGCCTTCTGGCTCTCGATTTTTCTCCGCTTTGACCTTCATGCGGATGTTCAGCATTTCAGTGAAGACAGAGAAGGCCATGGCGAAATAGACGAAGCCTTTTTGGAAGTGAACGTGGAAACCTTCGGCGATGAGGGTGGTGCCGATCAGCAGGAGGAAGGAGAGCGCGAGCACTTTCACCGTCGGGTGACGGCTAATAAAGTCGCTCACGGATCCAGCAAAGACCATCATGAAGCCGACGGCGATCATGACGGCGATGATCATGATGGAAACCTGATCCACCATGCCGACGGCGGTGATGACGGAGTCGAGTGAAAAGACGATGTCGAGGATGGCGATCTGGAGCAAAATCGCTCCCAGGACGGCTTTGCCTTTACCTGCATCATGGCCGTGTTCTTCGATGCCTTCAACCTTGTGGTGCAGTTCCTTGGTGCTTTTCCAAAGGAGAAACAAACCGCCTAAAATGAGGATCAGATCTTTGCCCGAGATCTCGTGGGCAAGGACGGTAAAAAGTGGGTCTTTCAGCTGCATGACCCAGGTGATGCTCAGCAGGAGCATGATTCGTGTCACCATGGCAAAAGCTAGCCCGAGAAACCGGGCTCTTGGCCGCTCTTGCGTAGGCAGTTTATCGACTAGAATTGATATGAAGACGATATTGTCGATGCCAAGTACGATCTCCATGACGGTCAGCGTCATGAGGGCCACCCAGGCCTCTCCAGAGGCGAGCCAGGAAAAGTCGAAGGGATTGACGGCGAGGACGGGGAGGATGTCTGTCATGCGGCGCGGAGAGTAGTCTGTGACAGGCATCGTGCAATCGCTGATGCTTGTGAGATATGCTGCCTGGCTCGCATTTCTCACACCATCTGGCAATGAAGTGCTCAGTGCTGGACATGCAGGGCGCATCACAAGTCGTCCTAAACGAGCAATGGAGTTGGCGCGGTATCGCTACACCTCGGGGCGCGAGGTGGGTCAGGGTGGGCGTGCTGAGCGCCCCAGCCCTGCGGGACTAGGCTAAGGGATCACGGGCCTTTAGCCCGCAAGCGGGGAAATCACGGAAGGCTGCGGCTCTTCGTCATTCGAGCTTCGGCATTCTTTTGTCATTGGGTGTTTCGTGATTCGTCATTCCACCAGTAAAAAGGCCGGACTGCCTCTCATGGAGCAGCGAGTCCGGCCTTTATGAACGTGGCTCATCATTCAGCCGGAGCACCACCCACGGGCATGCCTTTTTCGGCGAGCTTGGTCTTCACAGCTTCTTCGATTTCTGTGTAGAGAGCGGTGTCTGTCTTGAGGGCTTCCTTGGCTGCGTCGCGGCCTTGGGCTAGTTGAGTGCCTTTGTAGCTAATCCAAGAACCGCGTTTTTGCAGAACGTCGAACTCCATGGCCAGATCGAGCATGGAACCGACATTGGAGATGCCCTCGTTGTACATGATGTCGAACTCTGCCTCAGTGTATGGCGGTGCGAGCTTGTTTTTAACGACCTTCACCTTCGTGCGATTACCTGTGACGGTGCCATCGCTGCTTTTGATGGCTCCGATACGGCGGATGTCCACGCGGACGCTGGCGTAGAACTTGAGGGCTTTACCCCCAGGCGTGGTTTCAGGGTTGCCAAACATGACGCCGATTTTTTCACGGATCTGATTGGTGAAAATGACGCAAGTGCGGGCCTTGCTGATGATGGCGGTGAGTTTTCTCAGCGCGGCGCTCATGAGTCGAGCCTGGGCACCAACGGTGCTGTCGCCAATGTCGCCTTCGAGTTCCTGTCGTGTCACGAGAGCGGCTACGGAGTCGATGACGATGACATCGAGTGCATTGGAGCGGACGAGGGTTTCGCAGATGCGCAGGGCTTCTTCACCAGAGCCAGGCTGGGAGACGAGCATCTCATCCATTCTCACCCCGAGACGACGGGCGTAGTTGGAGTCCAGCGCATGCTCGACATCAATGAATGCGGCCAATCCACCAGCTTTTTGAGCTTGGGCGATGACGGTGAGAGTGAGGG
>CANHTV010000094.1 GCA_947463285.1 Verrucomicrobiaceae bacterium
ACCAAGATCAATAGCCGTGCTCCAAGAAGTCGTAGGATCTGCATCTGTGTAAGTCATTCCAAGACCACCTTGAGCGTAATAGGACTCGAAACTCTCAAAACCCGGAGCCGAGAGATTGTAGTCCAATTGGTCATAACCACCACGAGTGGTCAGACTCCAAGTAAGTGGCTCGTCACCCTGAAAATCACCGGAGTAATTTTGGATACCCACCAAGCCTTGAGCGTTAGCACCAAGAGTGCCTAACAAAAAAGCTAGCGCGATGAATTTCATCAATTTTTTATGATTCACAGGGTAGAGAAATTAAAAATTGCTAAATCATTTATACTTACTTTGAATCAAGGATAGGGCGGTTTTGGGTGCGTGTTATAAGGCGGTTTTGGGTGCGTGTTTGTTGGTGAGACACAATCATCATCACGCTTTCTGCCGTTTAAGTCAGGAATAAATCCGCCAGCGGGTGGCTGCATGAGGTAAATTCCGCGAATGTTCGATGGAATAGGTTTGAAATCCTCTTCAGGTTCAGAAGGAGCAGGCTCGACAGGCAGCGGGTTTTTGACATCCTTACCTGAAGTGGTCCCAGCTGTCATGTCGGTGGCAGACAATGAATTCGGAGAGATGGAAGTCGCGCAATCCATGATAATTCCAGATTGCTTTGGAGAGACTGAGATCGCCGTTTGGACGATTTGATTGACGAGAGACGCATCTGCTTGTGAGGCCAAAATAGCAGCCTTGATGATTTCGCAGGCGCAGGACTCATTGATAACGAGGGCGTCTTCGACAATCATGAGCACTTTGCCGGGTTCTTTAGAGACGGCAGTAGTGACGTCGTCAGCGATTCCCTGGCAGGAGCTTGTTTGTGCTTTAGCCGAGATGTGAACCATGCTCAACATCAATGAAAGGCACAGCGCGACGTGCGAAAATGCGTTTTTGTGAATGATTGCTCTGCGCTTCATTGGAGTTGAGTGAAAAATGATAATTCTGGAGCGGGTAGTGGGAATCGAACCCACATGGCCAGCTTGGAAGGCTGGAACTTTACCACTAAGCTATACCCGCAGTTAGAATTATAATAACACGCAACACCTTAGCGCCGCAAGATATTTTTTAGAATTAACACAAAAGCTTTTAAATTTTAGAAAACCTTAAGTGATAGGTTTTAATGCGATTTGGCTGCCCTGTCTTTCATTCAATGGTGAGTTTTAGCATCTGCTCGCAATCGTGCAACTTGGGAGTTGTAAATCATTGAGTCTGGGAATTGATAATTATCACACCTTTTACTCTCATTAAAAAATACGATAATAAACAAAAATAATGCGCTCGTGGAATATTCTTGACCAAGGATCGTTAATTCAAGTGAAATGAATTTGTTGCCGGGAGCCAATCCGTGAATGCCACTCGGTGACAGTCTCAAGTGATTAGTTTGGCCGAAAAGTTGCTGTGAAAAAAGAAGGAGCAATCTGGATTATTCTGTGCTAGCTTGTCTGCCCCCTTGTCGCT
Source organism: Verrucomicrobiaceae bacterium (assembly GCA_947463285.1). Classification (GTDB taxonomy): domain Bacteria; phylum Verrucomicrobiota; class Verrucomicrobiia; order Verrucomicrobiales; family Verrucomicrobiaceae; genus Prosthecobacter. Next base: position 1,492 of record CANHTV010000094.1, read on the forward strand.
CAGGGTCTATACAGAGCGAATTTAGAGTGTATTTAACAATTTTTAATGTCTAACATGGAACTCGACGGAGGAATAAAAATCTACCTACGAGAGATTGGCAAAACGGATTTGCTGACTCCCGATCAGGAGGTCGATCTCGCTGAACGCATCAAGCGTGGAGATCCCGAAGCCCGCTCGCACATGATTCGTGCGAACCTACGTCTTGTTGTGAAAATTGCACAAGACTACGCAAACTACGGTTTGCCACTTTTGGACCTTATTTCAGAAGGTAACATTGGTCTGATGAAAGCTGTGGAGCGGTTTGATCCCAATAAAGGGGGCAAACTTTCCACCTACGCTGCCTGGTGGATCAAACAATCGATCAAGAGAGCCTTGGCCAACCAATCCAAGACGATTCGTCTTCCTGTCCATATGGTGGACAAAATCAGCAAAATGCGCCGCGTGGCCATGGCGATGTCGGAGGAACTTGGTCGTGAACCTACAGACGACGAGCTTTCCGAAGAAATCGGCATTGATCGCGCCAAGCTGAGTCAGCTGAAAGTCGCCTCCATGCGCCCAGCATCGCTTGATGCCCCGATCAGCGATGATGATAGTACCGAGTTCGGTGAAATCGTTGGAGATGAAAATGCGCAGACACCGTTTGACCTGCTCAGTCACAAGAACATGCACAGCCAGCTTGATGGCCTGCTCACCGTCTTGGATGAACGCGAACGTAAAATCATTGACGCACGTTTTGGCTTGGCTGGACAAAAGCCACGAACCTTAGAAGAAGTGGGTCAGGAGTTTGGCGTGACGCGTGAGCGTATTCGCCAACTGCAAAACATTGCGCTTCGCAAGCTCCGCCGCGCCTTGCAAAAGAAGGAAGATCCGATCCCAAAGGCTCTGCGCAACGCTGGTGCCAAGAAGAAGAAGAAGCTGGCCAGTGCGGAAGACAAAGCCGCCAAACCCTAGTCGTTTTTTCTCAAACCCTCACGATTAAGGCATGTCGCAAGACATGCCTTTTTCATGATCCCAGTCAGCAAGCGTGTTGAAGTTTCGGAAGAATGCTTGCTCGATGTCGGTTACTTCGATCACCTCAGCCTTGCCTTCTTGATGGGCTAGGCGAGCCAGCCGACTAAGGCTTAATCGTTCTTCAGTGAGAGCTAATTTGAGTTCAGGTAATAAATGAGGATCGTACAGGCCCGCCAAGGGTTCCAGACCATGCTCGGATTTGAGAAAGCGGCTGATCCCATCATGACGGGACGTTAAAAGACGCTGTTTAAGAAAATCAGAAGTCATCAGCGGCATGTCCACAGCCAAAACCAATGTTGGCTGTTTGAGGACATCCAAGGCTCTGGCGATGCCAGGCATCGGGCCGGAGTCCTCACCTAAAGCGTCAAAGACGAACTCAGCACGATCATGGCGTATGGCCTGTTCCTTACGGCATGCGATGAGTACACGAGACGCGCCAAGATTCAGTAGCTTTTGCAACTGAAACTCCCAAAGGGGCTGCCCTTGCCACATCATGAAAGCCTTGTCCTGCCCCATGCGACGAGACCTGCCGCCTGCCAGCAGCAATGCAGAGAAAGAGTGAGGCTCTAAGGCGATATCAGACATGTGACTTTAACTTGGTACCAATAAGCGAGCACGCAAGGCAGGAGCAAAAGCTGACAATTCAGATATGAATATCCGTGATACAAAAGACGTTTATATCGGAACCACTGATGAACCCGTGAAAACCCCTCTTCTCGTACTACTCATTCTTTTTCAATTAGGCGTCATTCACGCCGAGGATGAGTTTGAACAAGCTCCCATTTTTTATTCGGTAACGCGGCCAAAGGACGCTGCCTATGCCTTAGAAACTTTGATGAAAGCAGGCAAAGTAAAGATTGATCGGGCCAGTGCATGGACCGTTTTGAAAGGTGTCCTGGATCAGTTCAACATTCCGATGGAATCGCAGGTCATGGTGTTTTCCAAAACAAGCAAACAGAACGACCGCATCAGTCCACAAACGCCGCGCGTCATTTATTACAGTGATGATGCCTATGTAGGTTATTCCGTGGGAGGCGCTCTGGAAGTCTCAACCATCGACCCCTTGCTCGGCCCCATCTTTTATTTACTGGACCCTGAAGTGCCGGAAAACAAGCCCCTGCATTTTGAGCGCGATCAAAGCTGCCTCAGCTGTCATGGTGGTCCCTTTTCACCGGGAGTTCCGGGCGTTTTGGTGCGTTCTGTTTTCCCCAGCAGTGAAGGACATCCGATCATGAGTCAGGGCAGCACCGTTGTCGATACCACCACGCCTTTTGAGAATCGTTGGGGCGGTTGGTATGTCACAGGCAAGCATGGAAACCTGCTGCATCGTGGTAATGTCACGGCCACCGAAAAGCCTGATAACACCTGTGACATGCCAATTGAAAAAGGTGCCAACATCACACAGTTGACGAATTTTTTTGATACCAGTCCATATCCTCGCAAAACGAGTGACATTGTGGCCCTGATGATCCTTGAGCATCAAACCTTCGTGCAAAACGTCATGACCAAGGCCAATCATACCGCCCTGCGTGCCATGCACATGCAGACCAGCCTGCGCAAAGAACTCGGAGAGCCTGAAGAAAAGAAACCCATCAGCACCGCCCGACGCATCATCGATCACAGTGCTGATGACATCGTAGAGGCCCTATTCTTTAAAGACGAAGCGGCACTTCCTGAAGGCGGAATCGAAGGTGATGAATCTTTCCTAACCGCCTTCTTATCTCGCGGCACGCGTTCATCAGATGGACGTTCATTGAAGGATCTCCAACTCAATACCCGGCTGTTTAAATACCGCTGTAGTTACATGGTTCACTCCATCACCTTCAAGCACCTCACGCCGACCTTGAAAGAAACAGTAGTCGCCAAAATGAAGCAAATCCTGGCTGGTGCAGACACAAGTGGTCAGTTTGACTATTTAAACGAAAACGAGAGAAAGCACATCATTCGCATCCTGATGGATACTGGTGTCATTCAAGGATGATGAGAAATAGCGGGCTGCGGCGCGTTCTTTGCTCTATGCACCGCTTCCTTTTGTTGCTGACTATCTTGCTTTCACTTGCCTCGGTTCAAGGACAGGGTTTGGATTTGGAGAGACTGTTTGAGGATCGCAATTTGAAGCCAGTGACGGAGCTTCTGAATCGGGGGGAATATGATCTGGTCGCGAGGATTTGTGACGCCGCCATTAAGCGAGCCATGAAGTCACCAGAATGGCGACAAATCAGACTCAAGGCACTCATGCTTCTTGGCAGACATGAGGAGGCCCGCGACGAGGCTGCACTCGCCGTCAAAACCTATCCTGAAAACATCGAATTACATCTTCTTCAACATGACAACGCTCTCGAAATCGGACGCCAGGATGTAGCTGATCAAGCACTCAAAGCCATCAATCAAATCGCGCTCAAAAAACCAGCCAAAGACCGCACCGCCAGCGAATGGGTCGCACTCGGGCAGACCGCGCTAGCCATCGGAGCGGATGCGCAAAAAGTCATTCAGCAGTTTTTCCAAGTCGCTCAAAAAAAAGAGCCTCAACTCGAAGCGGCCTACCTTGCTGAAGGCCATTTGGCTCTAAAGAAAAGCGATTCCACGCGAGCAGCCGATGTCTTCATAATAGGACTGAAGGCGCATGGTGAAACTGCCAATCTCAGGGCAGGGCTAGCCATGGCCTACGCCAATGGCGACCGGGATAAACAGAAGGAAAACCTTCTGCGAGCTTTGCAAATCAATCCTGTCCATGCAGCATCATTGCTTTTGCAGGCAGAGGCGCTCATCGGCGCTGAAAACTTTCTTCAGGCAGAAGCCGCCATTCAAAAAGTGCTCGATCTCAATGAAGAGCACCCTGAAGCATGGGCTTTACGAGCTGCCATAGCACATCTCAGCGCTGCAGGACCGGATAAATTTCATCAGGCAAGGGCAAATGGGATGAAGCGATGGAATCAGAACCCGATGGTCGATCATATCATCGGGCGTGTGTTATCACGAACCTACCGCTTTGCCGAGGGAGCCAAGCATCAACGAGTGGCGCTGGCTTTTTCACCAAAATTTCTGCCTGCCCAAATTCAGCTATGTCAGGATCTTTTAAAACTGGGTGCGGAAGACGAGGCCTGGAAACTGGCTGCCAGCATTCGGCAGGCCGACGGCTACCATGTTCAGGCTCACAACATCGGACTGCTAGAGAAGCAAATGCAGGGCTTCACGGTTCAGCGCCTCGATGATTTCGTCCTCAAAATGCCCCAACGTGACTGGCCCATTTACGGTGAGCGCGCCTTGAAACTTCTGAGAGAAGCCAAAGCTCAACTGGCGCCCAAATATGGTTATACTTTTCAACGTCCGGTGATGGTGGAGTTCTTTGATGCGCAGCAGGATTTTGCCATCCGCACCTTCGGAAGCTTGGGCGGGCAGGGATTACTCGGTGTTTGTTTTGGCAGTGTTATCACCATGAACAGCCCTGGAGGCTTGGCTCATGGTAGAAACAATTGGGAATCCACCCTCTGGCATGAGTTCTGCCATGTCGTGACACTTTCCCAAACGCAGAATAAAATGCCGCGCTGGCTGAGCGAAGGCATTAGTGTTTACGAAGAGGGCCTGCACAATCCCGTCTGGGGAATGGCAATGAATGAAGATTTCAGAAAGATGATCCTTGATGAAAAAAAGATCACGCCAGTTGGTCAACTGAGTAGTGCTTTTTTGAATGCCGAAAACTCAGGGCAACTATTATTCGCCTATTATCAATCCAGTCAGGTGGTTGGATTCCTCATGGAGAATTTTGGGCCAGCCAAGTTTCAAAATTTGCTCCATGATCTGTCGAAGGGGACGCGAATCAATGAGGCGCTTGAGGCCAATACACTTTCACTGGGTCAGCTGGAAAAAGACTTTGAGCGCTACTTGATCGCCAAAGCTGAAGCCTACGGCCCCAAGGCTGAATGGGGCAAGCCTAATTCTGAAGAAGTCAATCCATGGGGTAAAGACTCACTCAGCGATTTTGCCCGTCGTCACCCCGATCACTTGTGGGTGATTCGTGAGCAAATACGGCAGCATCAAAATGAAGAGCAGTGGGAAAAAATTCTTCCCTTGGCAGACAAACTTACTCAGCTGCTACCAGCTGATTTTAGTGGTGAAAGCGGATACCAGATCAAAGCCTTGGCACTTAGGAAACTCCAGCGTAGCGACGAAGAGCTTCAAGTTTTACGAAAAGTGGCCGACAACGAAAGCAGCGCCATGCCCGTTTTTCTTCGGCTCATTGAGGTGGATTTGCAGCAGCAAAACTGGACTCAGGTGCTCAGCAACGCTCATCGCGCCATAGCTTTAAATCCTTTTCTGCGACTGCCCCAGCAGTCATTAGCTCAGGCTTACGAAGCACTGGGAAATCAGGTTGAAGCCGTATCAGCTTTTGGTCGGTTGCTCGTTTTGAGCCCGGAAGAAGCGGCCAAAACTCATTACAGCCTCGCAAAATTATTGCGACCACAGGATGCAACACAAGCAAAGCGTCATTTGCTGGAAGCTCTCGCACTCGCCCCTCGGTTTCGTGAAGGCCATGCGCTATTGAGAAACTGGCCATAAAAAAGGCGCACCTCCCAGAAGAAGTGCGCCTTAATCAAATTCGCCATTTAATACCGAGGCTGGCCGTTTTGATAATAGCCATTTGGATGCTGTTGATAATAACCTGGCTGTGGTTGTGGCTGCTGTTGGTAATAGCCGTTAGGCTGACGATATTGTGCATTACGCTGGTCTTGGGAATTACCTATAGCATTGCCACCCAGTGCGCCGAGGCCTGCACCTATTGCAGCTCCCTCCAATCCGTTACCGCTTTGATTGCCGATGATGCCACCAACAGCAGCGCCACCTAGCGCTCCAATGACAGCACCTGTTTGTGCGTTAGGACCAGTGGCGCAAGAAGCGAGACTGATGACAGTGAGAAGAGAAAGAGAGATTTTTTTCATGGGGTAGAGCTTAGTCTGATCTTGGAGGTAATTTGTTCAGCCAAAAAAACAATACGATTTAACAAAGCACTCGGTCGCAACATCCACCTCGCCTCAGCGTTTCTGGGTGCCCATGAAAAAATCACTCTTCTTCTGCCTGTTCACAGGTCTCACGCTCTCCTCATCAGCAGCTGAAAAGGCACTGCTAGCGATTCCTGACGCCACCATTTATGAACACAAACTCGACTCGGCTCCCGGATCACCTTGGAAAGCAGCCAAAGGCAAATGGGAACTCGTCCAAGGTGTCATGCGTGGCTCAGAGTTGCCTGAAGACAAGCATGGCGCAGTCACCAGACTGCCTAACAAACTCCAGGATTTCATCATCGAATTTGAATTTAAACTTGAGGGTGCCCGCAGCATCAGCCTTTCCATCAATGCGGTAAAAGATCACATGGCGCGCATCGCCATCACCTCGAAATCCGTGACTGTACAACGCGATGACAATGATCATGAAGGCCCGGACAAGTCCGTCATCTTCGCACGCTTGCCCGCTGATTTCAGCCCCGGCACATGGCATAAAGTCCGTCTTGAAATGGTCGGCGATGTCATGCTCGGGCAAGTGGACGATCTCGTCGCCTGGGGAAGCAGCGACCTTTTCAAAACTCCCAAAATGGCACCGGGATTCACAGTCGGCGGCCAATCCGCAGATTTTCGCAATCTCAGCATTCGCGAAGCCAGTCTGAATCCAGCCTGGGAAAGCGTCAAAGCAACCCTGCCAGAACCCGGCTCCAAAGTAGCTCCTGGCCAAACCAAAGCTGCGGCCAAGGGCAAAGGCAACGGTAAGGGTAAAGGCAAGAAAAAGGCCACCGAATAGTTTCCATCACGCATCGACCTCACCCGATTCAGAGCCAGACTCAGAGCGGGTTTTTCATGTCTTCCCATGCCCCTGAGAAAAGAGCCTCATCCAGGGCGTATTGAACGGAATGACGCGTTACCTATCGTTAATCCTAGCCCTACTCTGCCTGCCCTTTATCCATGCCCAAGAGAGCGATGACAAACTGCGCATCGTCGTTTTTGGGGCTCATCCTGACGATGCTCAGTTCAAGGCTGGTGGCACTGCTGCCAAGTGGGCCAAACTTGGCCATCACGTTAAACTCGTCTCCGTCACCAATGGCGATATCGGTCATTGGCAGAGCGCAGGAGGTCCGCTGGCTCAACGTCGTCTGGCCGAGGTGCGCAAGGCGGATGCTATTGTCGGTGCCACCACAGAGGTGCTTGATATTCACGATGGCGAACTCATTCCTTCCATGGAAAATCGCCAGAAAATCATCCGCCTCATTCGTGAGTGGAGCGCTGACATCGTCATCGGCCACCGTCCCTGGGACTACCATCCAGACCATCGTTATGTTGGTGTATTGATTCAAGATGCTGCGTTCATGGTGACGGTCCCATACATCTGCCCCGATGTTCCGCCGTTGAAGAAGAACCCACTCTTCCTCTACTCCAGCGATGGTTTTCAGAAGCCCTATCCATTTGTCGCCGACATCGCAGTCGCCTTGGATGATGTATTTGATCAAAAGCTGTCAGCCTTACATGAAATGCCCTCCCAAGTTTATGAAGGCGGAGCCAGCGGCAGCGCTGAGTATGTCAAAACGGTCCCGCCGCCCGGAGATGTAGCCGCACGCCAGTCCTGGCTGCGGCAGCGTTGGGCAGCCCGCCAGGGGGGGGAAGCCAAACGCTTTCGTGAATCTCTCATCGAGTGGTATGGGCCCGAGCGTGGTGCCGCCGTCAAATTTGCCGAGGCTTTCGAGATCTGTGAATATGGTCGCCGACCTGGCAAAGAGGAGCTCAAAAAGCTCTTTCCATTCTTTGATTGATCTGAGCAGCATGACGCCTGTCCTTGTGCGGACCATGCAGCAATGCTAGGCAGCAGTGTGCCCCCTTCCACTGCCACCGTTTTCTATCCGCTGATCGCAGCTCTCTTGTATGCCTTTGGTGCGCTGCTTTTGAAGCGCTCCAGCGACCTTGGCATTGGTCTATGGCGCACAACCTTTGTAGCGAATTTGATCGTCGCCAGCCTCTTTTCCCTGCTCTGGCTTTTCGGCGACCAACCCATCGAGCGCGACCTGCTCTGGCAGCCCGGCATCATTGCCCTGTGCTTGTTTTTTGGACAACTGTCCCAGTTTTTAGCTTTGGAGAAAGGTGATGTCTCCGTCGCTGTGCCAATCTTCGGACTGAAAGTGGTCATCGTAGCATTTCTCACGCCTTTCCTGACGGGTGATGAAGTCAGCCTAAAAATTTGGATTGCGGCTCTGCTCAGTGTCATCGGCATCACTTTCTTGAATCAAAAAGATAATGGGAAACGCCCACTCCACCTGATGATCACACTGGTGGCAGGCGGTGTCGGGGCCTTCTGTTTTGCCATCTTTGATGTTTTAGTGCAAAAATGGGGCCCGAGCTGGGGCGCAACACGACTGCTGCCCTGTGTGTTTTGGATCAATGCCCTTCTTTCATTTGGCCTTATCTTCCGATTCAAAGCACCACTGAGCGCCATCCCGCTGCAAGGTTGGCGCTGGCTCACGAGCGGTTCAGTCATGCTCGGGACTCAGAGCATCATTTTTGTCAGCACGCTGGCCATCTACGGAAAAGCCACCTCTACCAATATCGTCTATGCCTCACGCGGGCTGCTGAGTGTGCTTCTCGTATGGGCCATCGGACATTGGTTCATGAACCAAGAGCAGCACCTCGGAACTAAGGTCCTGCGCATGAGGCTGATCGGTGCTGCCATGATGCTCAGCGCCATCGTGCTAGTGGTCGCTTGAAGAAAAATGGCGGAAGGGGTGGGATTCGAACCCACGGTGAAGTTGCCCCCACGTCTGATTTCGAGTCAGGTACTTTAGACCACTCAGCCACCCTTCCGGTTGTTTGAACAAC
>CANHTV010000095.1 GCA_947463285.1 Verrucomicrobiaceae bacterium
ATCAAAGAAGCACGCTCCATGGCCAAGCTGGTGCATCCGCACATCGTGGCCGTGTTTGACTTTGGCCAGACCTACGCGCGGCATCTGTTTCTGGTGATGGAGTATGTGGATGGCAGGGATCTCCATGTCCGCACCCGCGATGGCGAGATCACGCCGCAGCGCGCCCGTGAGATCATCGCCCAGCTTTGTGATGCGCTTCAGTTTGCCCATGATCACGGCGTGGCTCATCGCGACATCAAACCTGCCAATGTCCTCATCAACGAAGAATGGAAGGTGAAGGTGGCTGACTTTGGCCTAGCGCGTGATCTCACCGCTACGCCAAACGCCGATGAGCCGGAATACGGCACACCTGACTACACAGCGCCCGAGCGCATGATCATCGGTGCCGTCGTGGATCATCGCGCCGACATCTATGCCCTGGGCGTGGTCATTCATGAAATGCTCACCGGCAAGACGCCCGCCGCCGCTGGCAAAAAAGCTGGTGAAGATCTGCCGGAAGGCTTTGCAGGAGTCATCTCCAAATGCCTGATGAGTGATCCTGACCGGCGCTACCAGAAAGCCAGCGAGGTGAAAGCTGCCCTGCTGAACGCCACGGCGAAGAGAATGCGGCAGGAAGCCGCGCCAAATGATCCCATCTCAGGGCAGCCACAGATCCATCTGGAAAAACCGGAGGCCTACAGCAGCTACCGTCCGTCGCTATGGAGTCGGCTACAGTACAAGCTCGGCCCCATCGGCTGGGGCTTCGCCTGTGTGCTGCTCGTGGTTGGCTTTGCGTGGCTGATTTTAAAAGACCGCGTGACGATCGTGATGCCGGAGAATCCCGTGCTGATGGTGAAACCGGAAGCTCCTGAAAAACCAGTCACAGAGCCCACACCAGCTCCCGTGACTCCTGAGCCCGAGCCAGCCAAAGAGGCGAAGGTCTCTACCACCTCACAGGCAGAAACCAAGCCGATGACCGTGGAGCCCGCCGCCTCGGATTTCCCCATCATCGCGGCCCCGCCGTTCACGCTCATCGACGGACCACCGGCTGAAATCGCCAGGTTTGATGGGCATCGCGGTTCCGTTTATGGAGTGAAGCTGCTGAAGGATCAGCGCCGCCTTCTCTCCTGTGGGCTCGATGGCACAGTCAAGGTCTGGCATCTGGCGGATCAGCGTAATATCCGCACTTACAACTTTGAGATCAATCAGCTCAACCGCCTGCAGCTTAGTGCCGATGAGCAAGTGGGCCTAGTTTACAGCGTGTTCACCGACAAAATCGTGGTCTTTGAGGTGGAGACAGGCAAAGTCATCGAGCAGACCACCATGCCGCATGATCGGCTCAATGCCGCGCTGCTTTTCGCCGATGGCAAATCTGCCTTGCTCGGAGGCACGCAGGAGAGCGGTCAGAACAATGTCTTCATCTGGAAAATCGGCTCCGGCAAAGGCCCGGAAGCGGTCCCTGGATTCAATGGCCGCGTTTACAACTTTTTCTCCATGCAGGATGGCATCGACGCACTGGTCACGGGCTCTGAGATCATTGATGTCGCTAAAAAGAGTTCACGGCCCCTGATCATGAGCTACACCTCCGCCACATCGCGGTTCAGTGTTTTCGATTCTCCCTTCAAAGGCTACATTACCCGCCTTCATGCAGAACTAGGAGCGGCCCTAGCTGTCGGGAGTATGGGCGGTCTTCAGATCCATAGCAGAGCTGATTTGCGCCTCGTCAAAACCATCGCCCAGGTGAAAAAGGATGCTCCGTATCCGAACGGTGCCCAACTGGTGGACCACGACCGGCTGGTCCTCAGTATCTGGTCAGACAGCACGCTGCGCGTCCATGAAGTCAGCAGTGGGGAGGAACTCTGGAGCGTCCGCACCGAAGAGCCAGGCACCGAGCTGGCCCTGACTCAGGACGAGCGTTCAGTTTTGATCAGCACTCGTTTTGCAGATCCCAAAAACACGAGCGAAGGCCGCTTTGACATCCTGCACTGGCGACTCCCGAGATGGTCAACTCTGAAGAGCGCCAAAGACGTGCGTGCCGAGATCGTCGCCCGCTTGGCAGACCTACCCAAGCACGATCCCGAGCTCGCCGGACTCCGTGGACGGCTGCGGCAAGCCTTCCCGCCCATTGATCCCGCTGAGTTCACCAGCCAGCGGCAAAACCTCGACAATCTTTATCTCACCGCCATCCGCCGCGAGGCCCAAGGGCTATCACCCACGGAGGTAAACGTCATGAAAGCTGAGGATGAGCGCGTCCGCCAGAAAGTGCCACTGCCACCCGAGGGCATGGACACCAGCCTGCCGAAACCTTTGCAAAAACTCCGCGCCATCTACCGCCAGCAGCTCGCAACCCAGGATAAAAAAGAGACGGAAGCTTATCTGACACTGACCAAATCCATCCAGTCCTACATGCTGCCTCTTCAGCAAAAACGTGCTGCCGATGGTGATGTCATTGGCGCAGGTTGCGTCACTGCCGTCATGAAAGAATGGCAGTCAGGCAAAGACGAAGCCACCGCCTCAATCACGAGCAGTCAGGCCAGCGCCGATCTAGGCCAGCCCGGCACGCCCACACGGCGGCCCAACCGAGTCGGCAGTGTCACCGCCATCCAGCGCACTGCTTTAAACACCAGCGCCAGCTCGCCGCCACCGGAGGTCAGTCGCATCCCTGGCAGCTTAAAAGCAGTCGCCATCACCGGCGGTAGCAATCACGCTTTTGCTCTGCTGCCAGATGGCTCATTGCGCGGCTGGGGCCTTTGGCAGGGAGAGCCTGCAACTGCTCCTTCATCAGCTATTGAGGTTGTCCAAATCGACAGCTCTGACGAAGCTGCCCTGGCCCTGCGTAGCGATGGTAAAGTCATCGCCTGGAGCCCCCGCACTGCTGCCAATCCTTTGATTTTCCAAGCTCCCGGCGGTCGGGCTCCCATCAGTGTCCATGCCGGACCTGAGGACTCAGGCTACGCGCTGTGCAGTGATGGCAGCGTCCATAGCGTCGGACCTGCCGCCCCTCAACCGCCCACAGCCATGGCTTTTTCCCGCCTAATCTTCCAGCCTACGACGCGTGGCTGGTGCGCTCTTCAGCGCGATGGCAGCCCGCTCTACTGGGGCGCTCAGTTGCCAGGTATTCTACCTTTACCCAGCGGGATGAAAGACCTCTTCGATGTGGAAATCGCCTCTGGTTTCGCCGTCGCCTTGCAGCGTGATGGCACTCTCACCGGCTGGGGGAAAACGGCACCCGATCAGAGCTTCCGCCGCAGGCAGTTCACTGGTGCCGTGGAGGTCGTCCATGACCATGCCGACCGCGTCTTCGCCGTGCATCGCAATGACCATTCCTGGGAGCTCGCGCCCAATCCCAACATCCCCAGCTACGCCGCCGAAGATCGCCTCAGTGTCCTGGAAGGCAGGCTGCGTGGGGCCATCCAGGCCCTTTTCACCCGTGAGCACGTCATCGCTCTCAAGCCCTGATTCCATCCCGTGCCCACGCATCTTCACGACCTGACTTTTGATGAACTCCGTGCGCTGCTCACCGCAGATGGCCTGAAACCCGCACATGCCGCCACTCTCTGGAACTCGCTGCACTTTAAAGCCGATACCGACCAACTCGGGCGCACCGATTTCCTCCCGCCTCTGCGCAAATGGCTGGAAGCGCATCTAGGCAGCGATTGCCAGACCGACGTTCTGCCTATCGCCACCCAGACGCCCAGCAGCGATGGACTCACGCGCAAATACCTCCTCAAGCTGCATGACAGCCAGGAAATCGAGACCGTCATCATGGGCTACACCGGCCGTCACACCGCCTGCATCAGCACCCAGGCAGGCTGCGCCATGGGCTGCGTCTTTTGCGCCACCGGCCAGATGGGTTTTGTCCGCCACCTGCGCCCGGGTGAGATCGTCGCTCAGGTGCATCACGCCCGCCGCGTTTTGCGCGAGCATGGTGAGCGCCTGAGAAACCTCGTGCTCATGGGCATGGGTGAGCCGCTGCATAATTATGACAACGTCATGAAGGCGCTCGGCATCATCAGTGACACACGGGGTGCGAACATCGGCCCCAGCAAGATCAGCATCAGCACCGTCGGCGTCGTCCCCGGCATCCTACGCATGGCGGAGGAAAACAGTCCCTACAACCTCGCCGTCAGCCTGCATGGCAGCACCGAGGCCGAGCGTGCCGCGCTCATCCCCGCCAATCAGCGCTGGCCGCTCAGTGATCTCATCAGCGCCTGCCGCACCTACTCCGAGAAAACCGACCGCAAGATCTTCTTCGCCTGGACACTCATCGCAGGCGTCAATGACACACCAGACCACGCCCATCGTGTCGCTACCCTACTCGCAGGCATCCAGGCCCACGTGAATCTCATCCCGCTCAATGAAACCGCCGGCTACGAAGGTCGCGAGAGCGCCGAGACGGCGGGCGATGTCTTTCACCGCATCATCCAGGACGCCGGCATCCCCTGCACCATCCGCCAGCGTCGCGGCATCGACGTCGCTGCTGGCTGCGGTCAGCTCAAAGCAGTCCGCAATCGCGACAAAAAGGCCGTTTAAGATCGAGGGTGTTATATCATTCTAATAAGGGCAAGATGGCATCTGTGCGTCCATTGCGCGGGGATACTTGGTGCATCGGAAGTTAGCCCCACTTTTTCGTAGTCCGAGAATCACAAAACCTAGTAACTCGGGCTTTATACCGATTCTCAAATGTCTGTCCGATACCCGGCGGCTGGGCAGCCTCAGTGGCGGCGTCATTCGCTTGTCAGCTAGGGTGCCAATAGTCTCCTCTCTCTTTCCTTGCCACTGAGGCCGCCGCGCGCGCCGATCACTTCAGACTTTCTTTTCGAGAACCGGTCTAGAACTTAGCTCTGAAGCACGATCTTGATCTTGCCAGCGGTTTTACCGGCGGCAGTCAGGCTATCGACCAAGGTAGGCCCGGTTTGCGTCGAGGCGGCCATGGGTGGAGTGGCTGAGCTGGCCTGCTCGGCTTCAAGGGCGGCTTTGAGAGCACCTTCGACCATCTGCCCGCAGTGGATTTTCATCGGTGGCAGCGGGCCTAGTGGGGCACTGAGTTCTTCAGCACTCATTTGCAGGGCTTCTTCCTTGGTTTTGCCACGAATCAACTCCGTGGCGAGGCTAGCGACGGCGATGGCGGTCTGGCAGCCAAAGGATTGAAAGCTGGCTTTGTCGATCACTTTCCGCCCATCTTCTTCCTTGTACTTGAGCCACATGCGGACCATGTCGCCACAATCAGGGGAACCGACGGTGCCCACAGCATCTGCATCCGGCATTTCACCGAGGTTTTGCGGATTGCTGAGGGCGGCTTGGAGGGTGTCTTCGTTCATGAGGGCTGGTTACGCCAGACGACCGCAGCAGGCTTTGAATTTCTTGCCGCTACCGCAGGGGCAGGCGTCGTTGCGTCCGACATTGGCCAATGGTTTCCTGACGGGATTGATGGTTGGAAGAATGAGTTTCGGGCCATCGCTACCAGGATTATGAGGCTTCGGCTTTTCGGGCTCAGGCTCAGACTTCAGAGCTGGGACGTTATTTTGCGGTGCCTGCTGCATCATGGCCAGTTGAGCCAGGAATTGCTCAAAGGCGGCGAGCTGCTGGGTGCTCTTGAAGAGATTGCTGAGGACTTCGCTATTAATGTTACGCATCAATTCAGAGAAGATGGAGAAGGCCTCCTGCTTGAATTCGACGAGTGGGTCTTTCTGGCCGTAGCTGCGCAGACTAATACCTTCCTTGAGGGCATCCAGTGCATACAAGTGTTCCTGCCAGAGACGATCGATAGCATTGAGGAGGATCATTTTCTCGATCTCCTGGAGCGCCTGTGGATTGGCGCCGCCGACTTTGATGTCATAGGCGTGCAGGACTTTGTCTTTGATGAAATTCACCTGCCCGTCGAAGTCGAGCGCTTTGAATTCATCATCAAAATCACGCAGACCAACAGGGAAGCTGACGTTCACCCATTGCAGCAGGTTTTCATAATCAGCCTCAACATCACTGCCGCGTTCTTTTGGCAGGAATTCACCGAGACGCTCATTGAGGCCTTTTTCGACGGCTTCATTCAGTAGGATGCGGGGGTCATTGCTTTGCAGCACGTCGTTGCGCCATTCATAGATGACCTCACGCTGCTGGTTCATGACGTCGTCATATTCCAGCACGCGCTTGCGCCAGGTGTAGTTGCGCTGTTCGACACGCTTCTGGGCGGTCTCGACACTGCGATTCAGCCAAGGATGCTGAAGCTCCTCACCTTCCTGCATGCCAAAGCGCTCCATGATCTTAGTCATGCGGTCGGCAGCGCCAAAGTTGCGCATGAGATCGTCTTCAAAAGCTAGGAAGAATTTGCTCTCGCCAGGATCACCCTGACGGGCGCAGCGTCCACGCAACTGACGGTCCACGCGACGTGATTCGTGACGCTCAGTGGCAAGCACCATCAGTCCACCGAGTTCGGACACGCCTTGTCCGAGTTTGATGTCCGTACCACGGCCAGCCATGTTGGTGGCGATGGTGACGGCCCCACGCTGACCTGCGCGAGCAACAATCTCAGCTTCCTGGCGGTGATACTTCGCATTCAAGACGGCATGAGGGATCTTTTGCAGCTTCAACATGCGGCTGACTGTTTCAGAGGCATCCACACTGGCGGTGCCAACGAGCAAAGGTTGACCTTTGGCGTGACGCTCACGGATCATCTCGATCACGGCATTGTATTTCTCACGACGCGTTTTGTAGATGCTGTCGTTTTGATCAATGCGCTTCACGACCTGATTGGTCGGGATGGTGAGGACATCCAGCCCATAAATGTCGTGGAACTCTGAGGCGTCCGTTTCAGCCGTGCCTGTCATGCCGCCAAGTTTGGCGTAGAGACGGAAGTAGTTTTGAATGGTGATGGTGGCGAGCGTCTGCGTCTCGGCGTCAATCTGCACGCCTTCTTTGGCTTCCACGGCCTGATGCAAACCATCGCTCCAACGGCGACCGGACATCTTCCGTCCTGTCTGGGCATCGACGATGACGACCTTGTTTTCCTCGACGACGTATTCGACGTCTTTTTCGTAAAGGCAATAGGCACGGAGCAGTTGGCTGATCTGGTGGATGCGCTGGCCCTGGTGGGAGAGGCGATCCTGGAGTTCGTTCTTCTTGGCGATCTTCTGCGGCTCGGTGATGCTATTGTCACCGTCGATCTCGGAGAAAAGCGTGGCCAGATCTGGCAGCACGAAGGCATCGGGCTCATCGGGGCTGAGGAAATTGCGGCCCATCTCGGTGAGATCGGCGTCGTGGCTCTTCTCTTCGATGAAGTAGTAGAGCTCTTCTTTCAACGCGAAGAGGTCCTTCTTTTGAGTGTCTTCGTACATCTTCAGCTCAGCCTTTTCCAGAGCGCGGCGGAGTTCTGCATCTTCCATGCAGCGCAGCAGGCCACGGTTTTTCGGCTGGCCGAGTTTGACTTGATAAAGCTTACGTCCGGCTACTTCGAGATCGCCCTTGGCAGCATCTTCCTTGGCTTGGCTGACGAGGCTGTTGCAGAGCGTGTTCTGGCGGCGGACAATCTGCTCTACCAGTGGCTTGTAGCGCTCGTATTGATGCGTGCTGTCAGCACCAGCAACAGGACCGCTGATGATCAACGGCGTGCGAGCTTCATCAATGAGCACCGAGTCCACTTCGTCCACGATGGCGAAGTAGTGACCGCGTTGCACCTGCTGCTCACGGCTGGAGGCCATGCCATTGTCACGCAGGTAGTCAAAGCCGAACTCGCTGTTCGTGCCGAAGGTGATGTCACACTCATACTGCTGACGGCGAAAATGACTGGGCTGATCGTTTTGGATGCAGCCGACCGTGAGACCGAGGAACTTGTAAAGATACCCCATCCACTCGGAGTCACGGCGGGCGAGGTAATCATTGACGGTGATGACATGAACACCACGGCCAGTGAGGGCATTTAATGTGACAGGCAGGGTGCCGACGAGGGTTTTACCTTCACCTGTGGCCATTTCAGCGATCATGCCGCGATGCAGGGCGATACCGCCGATGAGCTGCACGTCAAAGTGGACCATGTTCCACTTCAGCGGCGTGTCGCAGACGATGTGCTCCTGGCCGCAAAGACGACGCGCGGTGTTTTTCACCACGGCATAAACTTCCGGCATGATGGCATCCAGCATCTTGGACTCGATGGCGGCGAATTTTGGCTGGATGTCATTCCAGGCTTCGCGGGCTTTGTCGATGCGAGCTTTTTTGTCATCGACGCTTTTGCCAGCCCAGGCGCTTTCTACCAGGTAGCTGTCATCCAGGGATGCGAAATGCGTTTTCAGTGCGGCAAAATAACCGGCGACGTGACTCAGGCAGGCATCTACTTCCTCCTCCGAGGCAATACGCAGTGAGACACCTCCCAGGAACTGGGGCGTATGAAAGGCACGAAACTGAGCCTTCCACTTGGCACATCGCTCAAGAAGAGCCTCGTCCGGCTCATTTTGCAGCTGGGCTTCGAGGCGGTTGATCTCGGCGACAATAGGCTGAAGGCGCTTGACGGTGCGCTGATTCTTAGTGCCGATGATTTTCTTAATGATCCATTCAAACATGATGCAAAGGAGGCGGGTTTAGTCCGCAGGGGCGGCACTTTGGACGATATGGCGCTTTTGGCAAGCCCGGGCCGGGGGCCTGCCAGTGTTTGTAGCGAATCTAACCAACAGGTCTTCCCAGTTGGTTCGTAAATGAGCTGTGCCCATGATGACCCAACTCCCAAGTTTGCCTGATCGTTTAGCCATGAGGCTACCACCAGCACAGCAGGTGGTGATGCATCAGCGCTGGGAGGATTTGTTGTTCCTTCATTGGGCCTGGGACCACGCAGCGATCCAGAAACGACTGCCGCCGGGGCTGTATGTGGACACTTTTGATGGGCAGGCCTGGGTAGCCATCGTCCCCTTTGCGATGCGCGGTATTCGCCCGCGCTTTTGTCCGACCGTTCCATGGATCAGTGATTTTTTAGAAATGAATCTTCGCACCTACGTCCATGATGACGCGGGCAGGCCGGGCGTGTGGTTTGACTCGCTGGAGTGTGATCAAACTCTGGCTGTGTGGACGGCGCGCACGCTGTTTCACCTGCCGTATCAGCACGCAGAGATGTCTGCCAATCGGGCAAAGGATGGCTTCATTCAGTACCATTCCCAGAGACATGGGGACGCTCATCGATCCGAGTTTCGCTATCGGCTCAAGAAAGGAACAAAGGTCGCTGAACCAGGCACACTGGAGTTCTTCTTGGCTGAGCGCTACCTGCTTTTCACACAGACTCCGCGAGGACTGCGCACCGGGCGCGTTCATCACGTCCCCTATCCATTGGCAGACGTCGAGCTTGATGCCTGGGATGCAGATCTTTTTCGCCTCAATGGCTACCTCGTGCCCACACGACCACCAGATCATGTTATCGGCTCAGCTGGAGTGGCAGTTAAGGTGTATCCGTTGAGAGATTAGGTCAGTGCCAGCAGTTTGTATTCCTGTCCTTATGAAATAACGCAAGGTTGGTTTGGAGTCATGGAGTGTTGGAGCAATAGCGGTCAAGCAATCCATGTTTTCAAGATTCCAGCACTCCGAAGGCGCGAAATCACAAAACCTGGTGATGTGAGGTTCGTTTGGCCAAGATCAAATCAAGACATCAAACCTGCAGCAGCGACCCTGGCTTCCTGGGCGACAATTTCACCGGACAACTCGGGCTTGCAGTCGCTTTTCAGTTCATCACGGAATTTGCGAATGAAGCTCTGGGTGGGCCAGGCGCTGGCTTCACCGAAGGCACAGATGGTCTTGCCTTCGATCTGATTGGCGACGGTTTCCAGGGTGTCCACGTCGTCTGGGCTGGCGTTGCCGCTGACAATACGGTCACTGATCTTTTTCATCCAGAGACTGCCTTCGCGGCAAGGCGTGCATTGGCCGCAGCTTTCGTGGGCGTAGAAGTTGTTCAGGTTGTTGATGACCCAGGTCATGCTGCGGCTGTCATCCATGATGATGACGCCACCGGAGCCAGCCATGGTGCCACAGGCAGCCATGGTATCGAAGTCCATGGGGATGTCCATAATGGTCAGCTCGCGGCCGTCCTTCATCTTAAAGGTCTCATCCGCACGCAGGACCTTGGAGGAGCTGCCGCCGGGGATGATGGCTTTGAGTTTACGACCGGGTTTGAGGCCGCCGCAGAGGTCATTGATGACCTCGCCCATGGTGACCTTGCCGACTTCGACTTCGTAGTAGCCGGGTTTTTGCACATCGCCGGAGACGCAGAGGATGCGCGTGCCGGTGTTGTTGGCCGTGCCGAGTTTGGCATACTCCGCACCGCCCATCTGAATGATGTGCTTCACATGGCAGAGCGACTC
>CANHTV010000096.1 GCA_947463285.1 Verrucomicrobiaceae bacterium
CATCGAGTTTGATCACGCGGACATTTTTCGTGATTTGAGCGACATCCTGCTGACCTTTCAAAGACTGCTCAACAGCGTGCCTCGCAACGGCCTTGTGCTGCTGAATGGCGACGATGAAAACTGCCTGTCGCTAAAAAGCTACGCTCCTGTGAAAACGGTGGGTAAGGGCGCCTCCTGCACCGAGCGCATCAACATCACTGCTACATCACCTGAAAATACTGTTTTTGAGATCAATGGCGTTTCTTTCACCCTGCCCATGATCGGTGAATTTAACGTCCGCAATGCTGCCATGTGCGTCTGCGCAGCCCGTCATGCGGGGCTCAGTGATGATGAAATCCGAGCGGGCCTGGAAAGCTTCAAAGGCATTCGCCGCCGTCAGACGGTGCGTGGTGAAGTTAACGGCATTACGGTAATCGACGATTTTGGTCATCATCCCACAGCGATTCGTGAAACCCTTCGTGGCTTCCGCCAAAAGTATCCTCAGCGCCGTCTCTGGGCCGTGTTTGAGCCACGCTCGAACACCAGTCGCCGTAACGTCTTGCAAAATGAACTCATCGAAGCCCTGAAAGAAGCAGATGGCAGTATCGTTGCTGCGGTGGCCAATCCTGAAAAAGTGGCAGCAGATGAGCGCCTTGATGTCGCTACGGTGGCCCTAGCCGTTGCTGCTGCAGGGCATCCCTGCTTCCATGAAGAAGACACTGAAGCCATCATTCTGCGGTTAAAGTCAGAAACACGTCCTGGCGATGTGATCATCATCTTCAGCAATGGTGGATTTGATGGCATTCATGACAAGTTGCTTGCTAGTTTGGGCTGAGATGAAGTTGACTCCCTATTAAGGCAGTCCAGAAGCTATATTGTTATTTAACCTTTGGGGTCAAATATGCTCAGGTTGCGTAATACTTCCCACCTTATGCGAAAGCGTCTCAATAGCGTTTGACGGACGTATGAGATTCGCCATTCTCAAATTCCTAGCTTCTGCCGATGTCATCAGCTCTATTCATTTCACCAAGCCAAATCGACTGCCTGCCTGAGGTGCGTCGCCATGTTACGGTGGCACCCCCTAGCTTTTTGGGGACTTTGAGATCCAATGAAGATCAGGCTGGGTGGTCTTGGTTGCTGGCTTTTACGGCTTGCTTTCTGGTTGTCGGAATCATCGGCTTGCAGGGAGACTTGGGGCCTAATGTCGTGCTGCGTTCCTACCTACCACCCTCAGCCATGCTGGATAGTGCGGCGGACTCGGCTGTCATGGCTGATCTCGTTTCCACGGAGGCAGCTAAGGAAATCACGCCAGAGTTGGCGGTGGAGGTGGCGCAGGAAATCCCGCCCGCGGTAGAACTTGTGACACAGACACAAGAGCTGCCTGATTTGGTCGAGGCGCTAGCCACGGAGGACCTCTTCACTCTGTCCACAGCACCAAAGATTGAAGAAACTTTACGCCCAAAAGATCCCAGCCCACAGAAGCCAGAGCTCAGACGCACTCCGACGCCAACACCGGCACGCTCCGCACCAAAGCGAACCACTTCGACTCGCACCTCTGGCACGGGCACAGGCAGCGGCACCGGGGCCTCAGGTTCGGGCGCCGGCTCTGGCAGTGGAGGTGGTGCTTTTATCATTCCGCGTCCCACCTATCCAAGCTCCCTCCGATCACTCGGCGTTCAGGGAACCGTCAAGCTGCGCATCACGGTGGGCACCTCGGGCCGCGCCTCAAGCGTCACGGTTATTGGAACCAGCGGCAACTCGACCTTGGATCAATACGCTGCTGGCTGGGTCCGCCGGAATGGCAAGGCTCCTCCAGGTGAAGTGCGCACCGTCATCGCCCCTCTTTCCTTCGTTTTACGTTAATCTATCACCTCTAGATGTTTGCTTTGTCTTCCCCCATGCTGGCCAATGTTGTCGTCGAATTTTTCATCAAGGGCGGGCCGATCATGTATCCCATCGTCATCGTCGGTCTGGTGGCCGTCTGTGTTGTTGTGGAGCGTGTTTTCTGGTGGCTGCGCCTGAGCGTGCGGCGAAAACCTAAACGCCTTGAGGAAATCTATGCCGCCTTGCAGGCTGGTGATCTGCCAAGAGCTATTTCGCTCTCAACGGATAGCACAGATCCCGTGGTGCGGATGGTGAACCATGGCCTGAATCATCATCACAGCTCCATGCAGGGCGCCCTCGAAGTGTCGGCAGGTCATGAGCTACAGCTGGCGGGTAAATTCCTCGGAGCCATGGACACCATCGTGACGCTCGGGCCTTTGCTGGGGCTGCTGGGCACGGTAACTGGCATTATGGGCTCGTTCAGCTCGATCGGCAGCTCGGAGCTAGCTGTGGAAAAAGTAACCGGTGGCATCGGTGAGGCGCTCATCGCCACAGCAGCGGGGCTTGGCATTGCCATCACAACCTTGGTTCCGATGAACTACTTTCACAGTCGTCTGACCCGCCTGCAATTTGAGCTGGAGGCTGCGGCGAATAATGTGCTCATTCTCGCTACCCAGCATGGCTTGGACAAGGTCGTGACCAAGCCCTGAACCGCATTTTGGTTATGTCATGAAAATTCACTCCCCCATTCCGCAGAAGAAGACGCGGCTGGAGATCATCCCGCTGATCGACGTGATGTTTTTCCTGCTTGCCTCCTTCATGATGGTCAGCCTGACAATGACCAAGCAGCAGACCATCAAGGTGAATCTGCCCGTAGCTGCGGCAGCCCAGTCTGACTTCAAGCCTGACATGATCAATCTGGCCGTCAATGTGGCCGGAGATTTGTTTTACAACACTGAGCGCGTCAGTCTCTTGGATGCTGAAAGGCGGCTATCGGAGCGATTTGGCACGGACCCCAACACCCCCGTGTACATCAGCGGCGATGCGGACACGCGTCATGCGGACATGGTCAAGGCTCTCGATCTTGTTCGCCGGATTGGTTTTAACAAAGCCGCTTTCAACGTGAAGGCCAATGCTGCTCCTGCCAAATGAAGCGTGTTCTTCTTTTTCTCCTGGTGGTGATTTCCCTGGGGCTCTGCGCCGTGAGTTTTCTTCAATGGCAGCGTGAAGCGAAGCTCATGGCCCGAATTCATGATCTGGCTGAAGCTTTGACCACCGAGAATAAAAAGCGCGTCCAGGCCGAGCAAAAAGTCCATGAATACGGCCAGGAAATCGAGCGCCTCGAAGGTTTGCGTTCAGAGATCGAAGCACGACTGCTTACGATGACAGAGGAACTGCGTGATCGCACCGTGGATCAATCCTCTCGTGGCTTCAGCATCGCTGTTCTCATGAATGAAGTCATTCGTTGCGGCAGTGAGATGGCCGCTTTGAAACAGGCGGCAGGGCAGGGGACGGAAGCCATTCAAAAGCGCAATGCTGAAGTGTCCGCACAAAACGCGGCCATCGAGAAGGCCAATAGTCAGATTAAGCAACTGCTGAGAGAGCGAGATGAAGCCATCCTCAAGCTGAATGCGCGAACCAAGGAGTTTAATGAACTCGTGGAGAAGTATAACAAACGCTAACGTCCCGCTTTGGCGTAGCAGGCGCGTTCTTCAGGCAGCATGCGGGATTTGGGGTCCACTTCACGGAGGGCCTGCATGGCTGCTTCCTTGGCATTTTCGACATCGCAATCACGGGCAATCGCTGCCAGCACCGCGCGTTGTCCATTGCTGAGACTTGCGACATCCATGTCCACGAGATAGCCGAGCGCATTGCCCACATCCCCCATTCGCCAAAAAGCAAGAGCCACGAGAAGACGGCGCTGTGCGTCCTTCGGTTGCGCCTTGAGCAGTTTTTGGACTTCGGTCAGAGTCAGCTCCACTTCGCGGCCAGCCAGCAGATTGACGTAGAGAAAATGTTCCAGGTAATTGCTGTCGTCAGGCCAACGACGCACGGCCTCGCCTGAGGCGGCAAGGAGGCCTTCGGTATTGCCATTTTCTTTCGTTGTGCGGATCAGCCCTTGATAGCCGATGCGCTCACTCTGGGGACTGAGCGCCACGGAGCGGTAGGCATCTTCGGCGATGTCATTGTGCCCGCGTTCTTCGGCATAGAGCGCAATTTTTTCCAGCAGTTGCGGTTGATGCTCGATGTCTGCGGCGTCCTTGGCTTTGATCAAGGCAGCCCGGGTTTCCTCAGCCGTTTTGTTCAAAACATAGGCCAGATGCGCGCGGAAAAAAGAGGCCAAGCTCAGGCTCAGAATGCTGTTGACCTTGGGGTCTGTGACCAGTCGCTCCAAGTCATTGTACCTTTTGAGCATGGTTAAAGCGGTGAGATAATTGGTAAGTAGAGGTTGGTAGCCTTTGGCTTCCTCTTCCGTGACAAGTGCCAGGACTTTGAGATACTCGTTTTGTGGAGGTTCGATCAGCCAGCGCACGAGAGGTACCAATTGCTCACCTTTTCGGCCACGGGCTTTTTCAACGGCTTCTTCGATCAAGGCGTTTTTGCGCAGAGGTTCCAGCTTCATCTGACGGCGTAAGGCGGCGACCAGATGCCAGCCGTTGCTTTTGGGATGAGCGCGTAAAGATTCGATCAACCGCCGGGCATCGTCGATGGGGAGGTTTTCCTGGCTGTCTAAAAGCTCCAGGGCTTGAAGGCTGAGTTCATCTTTGCCTTCAGAGATCGACCAAGCCCGGCGTATGCCTTCAGCGGTTTCAGTTTGTCTTGGAATGCTGAGCTGCACCTTGGCCAGACGCATTTGATGCAGGCGATCTTCAGGATGCTTTTCCGCGTAAGCTTTCAAAGCCTTGGTGAGCATTTCATCCTTTTGGCTTTTGCCCCAGACATCCTCGGCCAGCTTCATCAGCGCGTCACTGGGTTTGTCCTTCGTGAGGATTTCTTCCAGCATATCAGACGCCTCTTTCGGGCGCTGCAAATTCATCAGGGCACGGACGCGTAGGTACTTATCTGAGTCTTTGGTTTTGCCGTGCCGCTCCAACTGATCCAGGTAATGCAGGGCCTCCGGGCGACGTGCCAGAGTCAAAAACTCTGCGTTCATGCGGATGGCATTGATGTTTTCAGGAGCGATTTTGACGGCCTTTTGCAGTCTGATAAATGCGTCTGGGATTTTACCATCATTGGCTAGCATTTTGGCTTCTTCGTAGAGGCTTTCAGCCTGCCAGTTTTGGTATTTATCCTGTAACGGTTTCGCGTAAAAAAACATCGCTACGATCAAACTCAAACAGACCGTGATGAGGCTGCCAACCGCCACCCAGCGGGCCGTGGTGGACTGGCGATCACGATGTGCCTGTGTGGGAGGCACCAGCCAATGCCATACGGCAATGATAGGACGCAGCAGAATGAACGGCTTGCGATTGCCTTCTTGATTGGGATCGATCGTCTGACTGGTAAGCACTGCGAGATTGAGGGTTGGGCTCAGTGAGCCTAGCTGCTATCCATCTCTCCCTCAATGATCAAAACACAATCTAGCTTTTCACTACAACTTGGCCGTTGGAATAGTGAAGAAGCCTGTTTTTAAGGCCACGACGGCTTTGGCGATGGATGAAAACCCCCGTTTCACCAATGACGCACTGTTGCTCGCTGGGCGCGGCCAAGCAGGAAATCCAGGCCAGCTTCCACCAGGCCGTTCCCGCTTGGGCACCTTCAACACAGCTCACATATTCAAGAGACAGCAGTTCTCCGGGATGCCCACTTTGTTCAGCGCGTTGAGTCGTTCGCAAAAAATCTGCAAACTGTGGGGTGTAGAGGATGCCAGAGACGTGGCGTAGCATTTCCAAAGCCATGGGAATAGAGCGGTTAGCACGCACATGAAGCAGCTAATCCTTCTACATCAAGAAATATTCCTAGGTTGAAACAATTATGTTCATCTGAATGGATTGTTGTTATTCCAAGCAGAAGGTAGCCATGAGGGGGCTGCCAACATGGTCAGGCAAAAGTGCTTTTTTCACGTTTCTTTAATCTGGTAGGTTTTTCGGCGGCTGTTAAGCCAGCGTACACCAAACATGTCCATGGTGGCCCTCAGAGCTCGATTGCCGAAGCCATACTTGCTGATGCCGTGGATGCGGGCGCGGTGGTTGACGGGCATCTCGGTGACTCGCCAGCCCATGGCTCCAATGAGAGCCGGGATAAAGCGATGCATCCCATTAAATAGAAGCAGTGCCTCGCGGCAGTCACGACGCATGACTTTCAGAGTGCATCCAGTGTCACGGACGTTGTCACCGATGAAACGTGAGCGGACGTTGTTGGCAATGCGGCTTTGGAGGCGTTTGAATGGTGTGTCCTTGCGTTTCGCCCTGTAGCCGCAGACGAGGTCAAAGCCTGCGTTCAGGCGTTCGATCATCGCAGGAATATCAGCGGGATCATTTTGCAGGTCACCATCGAGCAGAACAAAG
The DNA here is from genome assembly GCA_947463285.1 of Verrucomicrobiaceae bacterium. GTDB lineage: Bacteria > Verrucomicrobiota > Verrucomicrobiia > Verrucomicrobiales > Verrucomicrobiaceae > Prosthecobacter. Next base: position 6,312 of record CANHTV010000096.1, read on the forward strand.
ATTTCGCCTTTAGCCTGGTGAATACCAGCGTGCATGGCGGCGCTTTGACCAGCGTTTTTGGCAAATTCCAGCAAGCGCACCCGCTCGCTCTTCACCACCCGGCTGACGGTGGCATCTGTGCTGCCATCATCGACGATGACGAGCTCGTAATCCACGTCTTTCAGCGCTTCAGCGATCTGTTTTTGAAGCTCTACGATATTGTCTTCTTCATTGAAGACGGGAACGACGACTGAGACGAGCGGTGATGAGGCCATGGGTTGGGAAAACATTACTGTGGCAGTGTGATGATTTGGGGGGCACGCCTGCGCACACCGATATAGACGGGTGAACGCTGGGCTTCCAGCCAACGGTGTTTAAAATTCAGCTGAGTATTAAGAGCTGTGAAATGCCAGGAACCATCTTCTGTCATGAGGCTGTATTGCAATGCGCGTCCGCCATCCAGCAGTGTCGCATGAGCCACATCAAGCTTGCGTGCCAGTTCGGCGGCTTCGCTGATGTTCATGACGCCACCATCTCCAGAGAGAACGAAGACGATGGTGCCATCACGCCGCATCCCGGCGAGTGAGCGGTAGGTGATTTTAGTGCCGTCAAAAAACTGGTCTGGCTTTTGGTCAATGTAGGAAAAGACGCTGTGGTTTTTCATGACGGCAGGGTAACCCTGGGTGGCTTCTTCGATGGGGCCAGGCACGTCATCGAGCAGTGATTTAGGACCAAAGTAGGGGCGGCCAGCTTTGACGAAAAAGCAGCCGCTCCATTCTTTAAAGGCGGAGTTCAGGTATTTGCCTTCATGCCACACATAACCTAAAGGCTTACCAGCTGGGTCTCGGAAGTTGGCCGTGATGGCAAAGGCCAGTTTGTCAGATTTGAGCCGCTCAGCCGCTGTGGTGACAGCAAACTTGGGCTTGAAGCTGGTCATGAACTCAAAATACTCCGGGGCGATGACGATGACGTGAACTTCTCCTCCCAAGATCTTCTGTGCCAGATTGCCCAGGGTGCCGGCTGGTCGCGATACTTTTAGAGTACTCCAAGTGAGGCCGGGCTCGCTATGCCGCTGGATCAGGGCCTGACTCATGTCTCCAGGCGTCAGCGAAGCGACCTTACGCCAGACGCCTTTCCTGGAGCGCACTTGCAGCATGTCTTTGGAATCACGCACCGCGACAGCCACGATGTTGCTGCCGACATTGTAAAAAACCTCAGCCCACAACCACAGCAAGGCCCCACTCGCCAGCAATGCCAGCAGCAGGACTTTGAGGAAGCCTCCGCGCTTCTTGGTTTCCACCTGACTCTTTTTCTTCATGCCTTGTGTCGCGCCGATCATGCGCTGGATTCACTCTGAGTAAAGGCGCGAAGCAATGGTGGGACACTCTCGCTGAAATAAATGCCTGTTGATTTGCCTTTGTCTCAGTTTGAACCGTGTATCCTCTTTTGGATTCTCTCCCGCATGTCAGTTTTAGCATTTAATCATCGTCCTACTTGGGTTGTTGTCGTTCTTTTGACCGTTTTTACGGCAGTTCTTATGCTGCCTGGAATCAACACCAGAACGGCATCTAGGCAGCAGGAGCTTCGCGTGCTTCTTTGTGCCCGTGACATGGTCGAAGGTGGAGACTGGGTAATTCCGCATTTCATGGGTGAGGAAAGGCTGCGTAAACCACCACTGATGTACTGGCTCGTTGCTGGCGCCTTTAAGCTCGTCGGCAGCACTGAAAGCCTGGGGGCTGCGCGTGGGGTCTCTGCCCTGTGTGCGGTGGCTCTTGTTATCAGCACCTTTATGTTTGGCCGGGGGATTTTGGGTAGAAAGGCAGCCTTTCTTGGAGCCATGGTTTTGGCGACCTCACTGGGCTTTCTTTATCATGGACGTCTGGCCGAGACGGATCTTCCGCAGACATTGTTTTGCTCCCTGGCGGTGATGTTTCTTTATGAGGCCATCGTGCTTAGGCGTTTTCGGGGCTGGATTTTCGCAGGCTTGGCGGTTGGGCTTGGGTTTATGATCAAAGGACCGGCCTCGGTGGCGATGCCCATGGCTGCCGTTTTGTCTTACCTTCTTCTTACGAGGTTGAAATTCTCCTCTCAAGCCTCTGCCATTCAGCAGCCGCGAAAGTCTGCCCTGTATTTTCTATGGGGGGCTCTCGTCACGCTGCTCATTGCAGGGCTGATTGCTGCACCATGGTATTACGCGGTAGCCCTGCGGACTGCGGCGACGGGCGACCAAGCCTCTGATGAAATCTCACGCCTGCTCACCGAGTCAGCTCATCGTGGGTCGATTTTCTTCTATTTTTACACCCTACCTGCTCGCATGGGTGTCTGGGGTCTGGCTTTGCCGGTGGCCGTTTATGCTGCATGGAAACATCTCCGGCATCATTGCGGTGCTCGCTGGTTGCTTTGCTGGCTGGCTTCCAGCTTCGCCATTCTTAGTTTGCTCAGCAGTAAACAAAATCACTACGCGCTGTTACTCTTTGTGCCTGCTGCTTTGTTGATCGGCTGGCTATTTGATCGTGCTGTGTCGCGCATCAATTTGGAGCCGACTCCTGAAACAGATGCTGAAGAACGATCTTTGCCTTCTTTTTATGGTCGTTTTGCCGATGGTTATTTGAAGTTTCTCTTTGGAGTTGCCGGGTTAATTGGTCTGGTGGGATTGATCGCCTGGGTGGGGCAAATACAGATGGCCTGGCCCTGGCCCATGGCCATCGTTTGCCTGCTGATGCTTTGTCTGTCATTCCTTGTTTTGAGGTGCTCAAAAAGCCGCCCGATTACCCCGTCGGCCAGTGTCATGGTCCTGGCTTCGATCATTGCACTTGTTGGCGGGCTTTATCAAACCTGTCTGGAGAAAAGTCTGGAGGGGGACTGTGTGGTGGAGTCGCTAATTATGGAGCACAGAGCTGAAATCTCACGCTCGCCTCACATTGCCATTTTGGGGGATCATTCGGCAATGGTCGAATGGTATGCCCATCATCGTTCTGTTAAATCTTTCTCTTTGCAGAAAGGGGCATTCAAAAATTTGCATCCTGGTGATGTGCTTATCGCGACCGCACGAAAAAAGCACCTTCAACTCAATCCCAATGATCCACCGCCGAATGCGAAGCGTGTTCATCAGGATGTCGAGGCTGCTTTGTATGTTCGTTAGTCGGTCGCCTAGCAATTCCATCAACCACCGCCTCTTGACTCTGGGCGGCATCGCAGCAAACCTCAGCGCCCCATGTCTGACACACCCGCCGCTGCTCCTGCCTCGCTTGATTTCATCCGTGAAATGATCGCCACTGATATGGCCGCTCAGCGCAATGATGGCTGGGTGATTACTCGTTTCCCTCCTGAGCCGAATGGCTATCTGCATCTGGGACATGCGAAAAGCATCTGTCTGAATTTTGGTCTCGCTCAGGAAAATGCACCGAAGGCACGCTGCCATCTGCGCTTTGATGACACCAATCCCACCAAGGAAGAGGTGGAGTATGTGGACAGCATCATGGAGGATGTGAAATGGCTGGGTTTCGACTGGGGTGATCACCTTTACTACGCCAGCGATTACTTTGAAAAGCTCTATGGCTTTGCTGTCAGCCTCATCGAAAAAGGCCTGGCTTATGTGGATGATCAGACGGCGGAAGAGATGCGCGTTACTCGTGGTACACTCACCAGTCCGGGCTCTGCCAGTCCGTTCAGGGATCGCTCGGTGGCTGAAAATCTGGACCTCTTTGCCAGGATGCGTGCCGGTGAATTTAAGGAAGGCGAGCACGTGCTGCGTGCGAAGATCGACATGGCGTCTCCGAACATGAACATGCGTGATCCTGTGATCTACCGCATCCTTCATGCTCATCATCATCGCACCGGTGACGCTTGGTGCATTTATCCAATGTATGACTATGCGCATCCGATCAGTGATGCTCTGGAAAGCATCACGCA
>CANHTV010000097.1 GCA_947463285.1 Verrucomicrobiaceae bacterium
GAGCATCACGGTGCGGCCGTCCTTCGGATTGAAAACCTGGCTGAGGCGGTTCTTGAGACCCCAGTCATACTGATGGGAACCTTTGAGGAAGAAGCCCGGAGTCTCCTGAGGAGTGCTCGTGAAGTATTCCTTTTCCTTCTTGTCTGCTGCGCTGGTGCTGATGTCGGCCATGGTAAGTATGCGTTTGAATTAGGGGCTGGGATAGTGGGCGCGAATCGTCAGGGTGCAAGCATGGAAACGCATTCAGCAATTCACTGAAAGGCCCGCCTTGTCACATGGGTATGACACTGCGGCATTGCAAACACTCTTCAGATTTGGTTTCACTGCATTCTTCTCATGAAAAAATATAACGTCGGCATCATCGGATATGGCTGGGCAGCGACTGCTCACATCGAAGCAATCAACAAAACCAATCAGGCTCAGGTCACGGCCATCTATTCCTCCCGTCCGCTGGATGAGGCGGAGCTGAGCGCCAAGCATGGCGGTAAGATCAAGGCCTACCAGGACATCGATGAGATGCTGGCAGACCCGGATATCCATGTGGTGGACATTACCAGCTACCCAAGCCAGCACCGCAATCAGGCCGTGGCGGCGGCAAACGCGAAGAAGCACATCATCTTAGAAAAACCGATGGCCAACTCGCTCCATGAAGTGCGCGAGATCGTTGCTGCGGCCAAATCCAACGGTGTGAAAGGCTGTGTGTGCTTTGAGTGCCGCTACTCCGGCCAGTTCCAGTCCACCAAGGCGATCATCGACCAAGGCCTGCTCGGCGACCTTCATTATGGCGAAGTCGATTATTACCATGGCATCGGCCCTTGGTATGGTCAGTTCCGCTGGAACATCGGCAAGAAAGACGGCGGCAGCGCCCTGCTCACCGCTGGCTGCCATGCTCTCGACGCCCTGCTCATGGTCATGCCAGGCGAGGTGGAGAGCGTCACCAGCTTCAGCACGAAATCGAAGAGCGACATCTTCAAACCTTACGAATACGACACCACGAGCGTGACCTTGGTGAGGTTCAAAAACGGTGCTGTGGGTAAAACCGCCGCTGTGGTGGACTGCCTCCAGCCCTACTACTTCCACACCCATCTCGTCGGCAGCGAAGGCAGCCTCCTGGATAACAAAATCCACTCCAACAAATTGAAGTCGGATAAAAAAGCCTGGGGCCAGCTTTCCATGCAGATGCTCGACAGTGGTGATGTGAGCGATCATCCGTATCAAACCCAGTTCCAGGCCTTCTTTGATGCGCTGGATGAAGGCAAGGACATGCCGCTGACCAGCTTCCAGGAGTCCCTGCGCAGCTTTGAGGTCATCTTCGCGTCCGACAAGAGCGCTGAACTCGGCGGCAAGCCGGTGGCGATCAGCGATCTGGGTTAAGCATCTGCGTCAGATACCAGAGCATCCGGGGCAGATGAAAAGGCCCTTTGAAGAGACTACCTTTGGCTGGCTGTGACAGGGTTCCATCCCGGTGCAGCCAGCCATACCACTCGCCATGCTGAGCATCAGGAAAGTGGCGAAAACTCCAGTCATGCACCTGCTGATGCATGGTGCTGTAGCGTGAGTCACCACTGACCTCGTAAGCCAGAGCCGTGGCGATGATGGCCTCACAATGCGGCCACCAAAACTTCATGTCCTGCCAGTATTCCAGCACGGGCTTGTCATGCAGATCACGGAAGTAAAACAGGCCACCGTGTTCCTGATCCCAGCCACGCCTCCACATGCAGTCGAGGATGCGCAGACCAAGCTGGATATAGCTTTTCTCGGCACGCAGTCTGCCCTCATGCAGAATGAACCAGGCGCACTCGATGGCATGGCCAGGATTCAAAAGACGCCCGTCATGATGATCCATAAGGCTGCCGTCTGGAGCCACGGTTTCCATGAGGACATCGAGGTCGGCTTTGAAAAAAAGCTGCTGAATTTCGAAGATGAATCGGTCGATCCACTCCGTGGCGCTGCGGCCTGAGATCACCACATGACCTAGGTTTGCGCGCAGTTCCTGGGCTGTGACGATACCGATCATCAGCGGGGCAATGCCGATCATCGGACGCGTCTCCGAGTTCACCTTGGGCGTCATGAGCCCCGGCTCGAAGGAATGCCTCAGGTAAGTGGCAAAATCCTGTAAGGCGGCCTGATGATAAAGCTCATCCTGAGTGGCCTTGAAGTAAGCCGCATGTGCAATGGCGGCAAAGGCTTCGCTATAGACGTAACGCCGCATCCGCAGCGGACGGCCTTCACGAGTGACGGTGAAAAACAGCTTCCCGTCCGTGGCATAACCATGTTTATCGAGAAAGGCGATGCAGGAGCCGGCTGCGTCAAAATACTCGCGGCGTTTTTCCAGTGTGTTGAAGAGCGTCGCGAAGGTCCAGCCTGCACGCCCTTGAAACCAGATGCTTTTGTCTGAGTCCAACACCGAGCCGTCGCGATCCAGCGTGGTGATGATGCCATCATGCTCGCAATCCATGCCATGGCGGAGCCAGAAGGGCATGACGTCGTCCAGCAGCGTCTTTTGGTAAAAAGCGTGCAGCTCCGTGCGCTTCGCGAGATCAGTTAGATAACTCATGCAGCATCAACGCCACACACCGGGCGCGTCTGTCCACTCCGTGAGCACCTGACGCTCCGTCACGGGCCACCAGGCCTGGAGTTTACCCGCGAGGCGTTTCACCATCTCCGGGTTTTTCCCAGCGAGGTTGTTGTCCTCATGCGGATCAGCCAGCAGATCAAACAATTGCGGGCGTTTTTCCGTGCGCGGATGACTGCTGGCGTAGCGATCAAGCTGGCCGTCGTAGGTCAGGAGCAGCTTCCATTTCCCGTCGATCACCCAGCGGTAAAGCAGCGTCTCTTCAGGCTTGTCGATGTTGGCCACATCATGAGCAAAGGTCTCTCCAAAGACCTCCGTGCGTGAGGTGGGCTCGCCGGATTTCAGTACAGGCAGCAAATTCAGACCGGGCAGATTTTCCGGCACCGCTACGCCAGCGGCAGCCAGGGCCGTTGGGACGATGTCGATGCTGGAGCAGAGTTGCTCGCCACGACTGCCGGGCTTGATGGTGCCCTGCCATGAAAACATGATCGGCTGTCTGGTGCCGCCTTCATTGGCCGACTGCTTAGAGCGAGGTGCGTAACCCTGGCTATTGGGATCTTGAATCCAGCCGTTGTCGGCCACGTAAACAAAAAGGGTGTTTTCCATCAAGCCCTTTTGCTCGATGCGATCCATGAGCTGTCCGCAAGTTTCATCAAACCACTCCACCATGGCATAATAACGGGCCACATGATCCGATTCGATGCCCTTGGCTTTGTACTTCTGGAATAAACGCTCCGGCGGTGTGTGCGGCGTATGTGGCATGAAGGGCGCATACCAGAGAAAGAAGGGCTTCTTCTCGGAGGTCGCATGGTCGATGAACTGAAAGACAGGCTCCATGCCTTCACGTCCGATTTTCAGTCCGTCGTCGCCATGACGTCCGCCTGGATTGGGAAAGCCTCGCGTCATGGCATGGGTGAAACCCGCGCGCTTCGGCTCGCCTTCCCACCACTTGCCGGACTGATGGCTCAGGTAGCCCTGAGGAGCCAGCAAGCTGGGAATCGCAGGCTGCTGATAAAAGGTGTCGATCAGCTTAGCACGAAGCGCTTGATAGGTAGGTGTCTCAGACGCAGGCCCTTTGGCTTTGGCCTTACCTTTGGCCTTCATCTCGCCAGGCCCCACAGCTAGAGGCGAAGGATCATTACCAGTGACTCCATGCTGGTGCGTGTAGCGCCCGTTGGCAAAGGTGGCCAGAGCCGGACGGCAGAGCGCCGTGGGCACGTAACCGCGTGAAAACAAGGCGCTGCGAGCCGCAAGCTTGTCGAGATTCGGTGTCTCGATCTGCTGGTGCCCCATGAAGCCATAATCCGTCCAGGCATGATCATCCGAGATGATGAAAACAATGTTTGGATGCGAAGCGGCGGAAGCCGGAATCACAAAGGCTGATAGAAGCAGGGCAAAGAGTAGCTGGCGCATGGATGAAGGAACGGTGAAGGCGTGAAAAGATGTCGGCAAACGATGTGTCGGATTCAGCAGGACGATTTTAAGGCAGTAAAGTCAGGGTCACTCGACGCACATCCATCACGGATTGGCCGGGGATCTCCAGAGCCCGCAATTTGAGCGGTCCCTTGCCCGCAGGCAGCTTCATTTCACCCAGCTTCAGCGTGCGAAATTCCTTCATCTGGCTCTCGCCATCGGGACGCGGCAGGGTGTCCTGATTTGTGTAAAGCGGCGGGTCCCAGCCTGGAGCGACTTTGCCAGTCAGTCTCGCATCCTGAAAGCTCAACTCGATGGTGGAGCCCGCATCGGGCAGCTTGCAGGTGTAGTCCACCGTGACTTCGTATTGCCCAGCCGTGTGAACATCCAGCAGCCAGACCATGCTGTCTTCCTGACTCGTCCAGTTCACGAAGTAAGAGCAGTTCGGCGCTCCGCTGCTGCGTTTGACTCCGCCGCGTGGCTCGCCATCACGGGCAGGCAGCATCGTGATGGGAAACTCCCGATAACCCACCGGAATCGGGCGTGGGTCCACGGCATTGCCTGCACCCTTCTTTTTCGCACCTTTGGCGATGAGCTTCAGTGCTTCCGGTCCATACATTTCCAGACGCCAGGCTTTCACGGCATCAGTGAGCTTGGCAGACAAAGCAGGCTCTTTATCTTGAATGGGCGTCGTCTGCCCAGGATCAGCGATCATGTCGAAAAGCTGCCCGGCATTGTCGAGACGATGGGTCTGGGAGCGCACACTGACATTGCCCGCCCAGGTGGAAAAAATCAGCCGTTCAGGCCATTCGCCGCCTTGTTTCATGAGCAACGGCGTGAGATCGCGGCCATCGAGAGGCTTATCTCCGACGCGCTTGACGCCAGCAAGAGAGATCACAGTCGGCATGAGATCTATCGCCCCGCTGATCTGTCTGACGCTATGTCCGGCAGGCAGTTTCGCAGGCCAGCGGAGGTAGCAGACGGAGCGCACGCCGCCTTCATCCGTAGTGCCTTTTTTTCCTTTCATGCCGCCGGTCCAGCGGTTGCTGTTCGGGCCATTGTCGGAGAAATACACGATGATGGTGTTCTCATCGAGCCCGTGTTGTTTGAGCTTGGCCAGCACACGTCCGACGTTTTTGTCCTGATTTTCCAACATGGCGAGCGCGCAGCGGGTTTCATCGAGCACTTCATTCGCTTCCACGGTGGCACGTTGGGTGATGGGCTTGTCTTTAAAGCGCTGCCAGTCTTTTTCTGGCGCGGCCCAGGGTGAGTGAGGCGTGGTGAAGGGGATGTAGCAGAGGAAGGGCTTGGCTTTGTTTTTGTCGATGAAGCTGAGGGCGCGATCCGTGCAGACATCGACGATGTATCCCTGCGTTTTGATCATGCGGCCGTTCTCCTCCAGCGGTGCATCGAAATACTCGCCCCAATGCCCGGAGGTGTGTCCGATATACTCGTCAAAACCCCGCGCCATGGGGTGATAAGGCCACTGACTGCCATTGTGCCATTTGCCAAAAGCGCCGGTGGCATAACCAGCCTCTTTAAAAGCATCAGCGATAGTTTTCTCTCCCAGATCCAGACGCTCCTGGCCGGTGGAAACACCACGCACACCGCCGCGTGGATGATAGCGCCCCGTGAGGAATTCCGCCCGAGTGGGTGAACAAACGGGGCAGACATAAAAGCGATCCATCGACACCCCACCTTTGGCAATGGAGTCGATGTTCGGTGTGGCGACCTGAGTATTGCCCGACTGGCTGTAGTCCCCCCAGCCTGCATCGTCGGCGAGGAATACGACGACGTTGGGTGACGCCGCAAAAACGGGTAAAGCCAGACCGAGAGTGAGCAGAAAAAGCTTGGGGAAAATCATGCGGCCCAGTTTAACGCCGGGACCAAGCATTCATTTCAGCCTATCCGAGCCGTGTACCAACCTCCAGGGGATGACCGCGCAGGAAGTCCGCCGCTGAAATGCGTCTACCGCCCTCAGCCTGCACCTCCTCCAGCATGAGCAGCCCCTGGCCACAACTGACCAATAGTCCAGATTTGGGATCTGCCGCCACCAAGGTTCCCGGCAAAGGACAGGCTCCTGCCCCCTCGATCAAACTCACCCGATGTATTTTGAGCGGCTTTTCGTTAGGCAGCAGACAGCTCGTTCCCGGCCAGGGATTGTAGGCACGGATGAGACGCTCCAAATCCACCGCATCGCGGCTCCAGTCCAAGCGTCCGTCTTCACGCTTCAGCTTGCCGCAGTGGGTAGCGAGCGCGTTGTCCTGTGACTGGCGCGGTGGATTACCAGCAACGATGAGATCCAGTGCCCGTTCCAGGCTGGCTGGGGCAGCGAGGGCCAGCTTGTCATGCAGCACACCACCCGTGTCGGAGGGCAGGATCGGCATGGCATCCATCAGAAGGATGTCGCCTGTATCCAGCCCTTCATCCATGAACATGATCGTGACACCGGTCTCAGCATCGCCTTCACGGATCACCGCCTGGATGGGCGAGGCTCCGCGATGCCGTGGCAGCAGAGATGCGTGGATATTCAGACAAGCCAGACGCGGCACGTCCAGCACGCTACGCGGCAAAATTTGCCCATAAGCGACCACGACCGCGACATCTGCATCGAAGGCTTTTAATTCATCGACAATGTGGCGGATCTTCGGTGGCTGAAGCACGGTGAGACCCGCTGCCAGCGCACGCACCTTCACTTCAGGCGGCGTCAGCACCAATTTCCGCCCAGCTGGTTTGTCAGGCTGGGTGACGACGCCAACGACTTCGTGTTTGGGTGTCTTCAGCAGCCACTCCAGTGAGGGCAGTCCGATGTCTCCAGTTCCAATAAAAAGAATGCGCATGGGGTATTGGGTAAGACGCAGAGATCTCTGCTTGCGCCTTTAGATCTTCATCTTCTCGATCTCGTACCAGGCATCAAGCGTCATGACGCCTGCAATGATGTCATAAAGTACTTTAGCTGGAGGCTGGCTGGCATCCACCGGGCAGACGCGGTCAGCATAGTAATCAAGAATCGGTTTCGTCTCAGCCTCATAAGTGGCGAATCGCTGCTGGATGACGGCCTCATTCGCATCATCAAAGCGGTTGTCTTTAAGGGCACGCTTACGCAGACGGCGAGCCAACTCAGTACGATCGGGGCAGCTCAAATGAAATACTTTAAGCACATCAATATCCTGCTCCATGTATTTGGCCTGCTCGACATTACGAGGGATGCCATCCAGCACGAGGAAGTCGATTTCCGGCTTGAAAATGTGACCGTCAACCCGCTGTTTGATATTGGCGCGCCAGAGCTGCACGGTGACATCATCCGGCACCAATTCACCTCGGCTGGAGTATTCGACAAACTTTTGCCCCAGCGCCGTGCGGGTATCCAAAGAACGAAAGACATCACCACAAGCCAGATGATGGAAGCGTGGTATGGCACCAAGAATCTTCCCCTGCGTGCCCTTGCCACTGCCTGGAGCACCGAGAATAAGAATTGTGCGGAAACGGGGAGAATCAGACATAATGAAGATCACTCTAGCATGTCACGGAGTCGTCACAAGACACGCTTAGCATCTGTTTCCGGCTTATTCTGACCAGCTTAGCTTGATGACTTGGCAAGCGCACCGCCCGCTGTAAGGGTGGGCGATGTTCGATATTCGAGAAAAACCTGACCAGGTACAGCGTGCCTTCCTCATTGGTGCTTATTTTGACCGCCGCAAGGCTGACGAGGCCCGGGAACTGCTGATCGAACTCAAAGAACTGGTGGAGACTCTGCACATCAATGTCATCGCCACCGAACTGGTCTTTGCCCGTGAGCACACTGCGCGGCATTTCATCGGCAAGGGAAAGGCTGCCGAGCTGATGGCACAGGCCCATGAGCTACAGGCTGACTGCATCGTCTTCGACAATGAAATCTCACCCGGCCAGCAACGTGCTTGGGAAAGCGAGTCCAAGCTCTGTGTGATCGACCGTCACGAGGTCATTCTGGATATCTTTAACATGCGGGCCAAGACCCGTGAAGCCCGGCTCCAGGTGGAGCTGGCACGCATGGAGTATTCCCTTCCTCGACTCACGCGCATGTGGGCGCATCTTGACCGCCAGGGCGGTGGTGCTGGGGGCGGAGGAGGTGGTGGTGGCAGTGGTGCAGGCGGCGGCGGTGGAGCCGCGCGTGGTGAAGGTGAAACCCAGCTCGAAGTGGACCGCCGTCTTGCAGACAAGAGGCTCGACAAGCTCAAGGCCGAACTCGAAGAGGTGAAAAAGCAGCGCGACACCATGCGCAAGGAACGCAGCCGCGTGCCGCTGCCACACGTCGCCATCGTTGGTTATACAAACGCAGGCAAATCCAGCCTGCTAAACAAACTTTCAAACTCCGACGTGCTCGCGGAAGACAAACTCTTCGCCACACTGGACACCACCACGCGCCGCCTGGAAATGCCCGACGGACAGGCCTTGCTAATCACAGACACCGTGGGTTTCATCCGCAATCTGCCCCATGATCTAGTGCAGAGTTTCCGCGCCACTTTAGAAGAAGCCGTGCTATCGGATTTTCTTATTCACGTCATCGACGCCAGTTCCTCTCAGGCCTTGGAGTTTTACCAAACGACGACCAAAGTGCTGACCGAGCTTGGGGCTGGAGAAAAACGTGTCCTGCTCGCCTTAAACAAAGTCGATCTCATCGACGATACGCGACTGATGGAGCTGAAACGTCAGTTCCCCGAAGCCGTCCCGATCTCAGTACGCACAGGCCAAGGCCTCGAGGATCTCTTTCACCGCATGCATGACCTGCTGATCGACCGTGTCATTCGTCTGGAACTCAGCATCCCGCTCAACCGCATGGACCTCGTCGCCCTTGCCCACGAGCAGGGTAAGGTTCTCAGCGAGGACTATGAGCAAGGCGTGGCCGACATTCAGTGCGTCGTTCCTAAGCGGTTGGAGTCACGTTTTACGGAGTTTTTAAAACCACAAAAGAAGGCGAAGAAGGCTTTGAAATGAAGAACGCCTAAGATCCAATCATATAAGCTCGACACCATGGCGTCATTCCGTACATGGGAGCTTCGAAGATGTTGCTCTGAAAAGACTGCTTGAATGTCGTGTGCTACACGTTTGGGAAGGCTTCCACTACATGAACCTCTACCAAGCTTTTCTCCTTCTGCCTTTTTCATTACTCGCTGCTGATCCACTGCCAAATCCGGCCTTGGTGACGGAGGCGATGAAAAAAGCCACGATTTTCTACAGCACAAAGCTGGCCGTCCGCGGTGGTTATGCTTCAGCCTGGAAAGCTGATCTCAGCGCTGGGATGACGGAGCATAAAGAATCCAAGAGCGTCATCTCCATCCAGCCTCCTGGCACGACGACGGTCGGCCTGGCTATGGTGAGGGCTTATCAGGCGACAGGAGACAGTCTCTTTTTGGAAGCCGCTAAAAGCGCTGGCAAGGCGCTCATCGAATGCCAACTGGCCAGCGGCGGCTGGGATAGCGACTTCGACTTCGCCAAGGATCTGGCGAAGAAATATCATCTCCACCAGCAGGCGCTGAAAGGCGATACCGAGACGGGCAAGCGTCGCAACACCAGCACCCTGGACGACAACAAAACCCAGTCGGCCCTGCTTTTCCTGCTGGAGCTGGCCCACCTGCCGGAATGCCGGGGAGACAGCGTCTTGCAGGAATCGCTCAAGTTTGGGCTCGATAGCCTCATCGCCGCACAGTATCCAAATGGAGCTTGGCCGCAGCAATACAGCGCCCCCGCCGATCCGGCCACGGCCGTGAAGCCCGCCGCCTACCCCAAAGAATGGCCGCGCACTTTCCCGAAGGCGAATTACACCAGCTTTTACACGCTGAATGATGGCAACATGCAGATGGCGGTGCAGCTCTGCCTGCGCGCCCATGAGCTGACGGGCGAAGCCCGCTTCCTGAAGACCGCAAAAAAGGCGGGCGACTTCTTTATCCTAGCCCAGATGCCTGAGCCACAGCCCGGCTGGGCACAACAATACAATCACGACATGGAGCCGGTCTGGGCACGGAAATTTGAGCCGCCTTGTGTCACGGGTGGGGAAAGCCTCGGCGCCATGGAGACGCTGCACGACCTCTACATCGCAACGGGTGATGAGCGCTATCTTAAACCTATTCCCGCAGCCTTTGCCTGGTATGAGCGCTCACGCCTGCCAGATGGGCAATATGCGCGTTTTTATGAGCTCCAGACCAACAAGCCGCTCTACTTCGTCAA
>CANHTV010000098.1 GCA_947463285.1 Verrucomicrobiaceae bacterium
GAATGCTCCACGATATGCAGGTCAGGCGAGGGTTCGTCTTTGCCAACGAGAACGGGGAACACCGGAACGACTCCTGTTTCGGGATCGGCCGGGCCAGACTTATCTGTCGGATTTCCATCCGTTATCAGGACGACGGCTGCCGTTCTACTTCCTGCGCCGCCACCACGTAGAGTCTTCAGTGCACGCTCCTGCTCCGACTTCGTGCCGCTGAAGTCCAGCTTTGTGAAATCAGGCACGTTTTGAAGCCGCTCATCCACGATCTGAGTCTTCACGCGAAACCTACGGCCGAGTTCATCTAGCCATGACGGCGTAGACTTGGCGTCTTTGCCGAGAGCCTCGCGCATGGACGCGCCACGCGTTACACCGCCCGGAGTTTCACTCACCTGCAAAGAAGCGCTGTTGTCCGCCACGATCACGATTTCGTTCTCACCCGTCTTCGGCTGCTGTCGTGACCACATCGGATCCGTGAGACAAAAGACTAGCAATCCCCAGGCACCGAGCTTGCAAACCATCGCCGCCCATTTCGTGAGACCATGCAATGGCGATTCCCGATATCCCCACAGCAAGACCACCCCTGCCACAGCGAGGATCGCAATGGTAAGCCAGAGTCGCTCAGGATGTTGGAGGGTGAGGGTCATCTAAAACAAAACGTGAGCAGTGACGGTCTTCATCATTTTGGCAGCACCTGAATGGTTTTCATGGAGCAGGAATCAGTCAATAGGGATGAATAGTTGCTACGTAGGCCAATCTTTCCTTCTGAGGCTTTCATCAATGCAGGAATATCTTGCATGAACTGTCCCTGACGGGCAGTCTCGCGGGCTATGTTTTCTAGCGTTTCCTGACGGTGCCCTTTCTCATGTCTTCTCCTGAACAGCCTGACGATTTTATGCATCTGCCTACTGCTGCTGGCGGGGCTGACGCTGCTCGCCGGGCCAAGGCTGCGCTTTGGCAGGAAATCGCGGAAAAGCGCAAAGCCAAGTTAGCGGCAGAGATGGCACGGCAGCCACAGCCGGAGCCTGAAGTTGTGGCCGGGTTGCCTCAGGAAGCTGAGTCTGAGCCGCAGCCAGAGCCGTTGGCGGATGATTGGGCTGAGCTGATGCACCTCGATCCTGAACTGGATCGCGTGCAGCTGCCACCTTTGCAAATCAACGCGCCCGCCCCGCAGGTGAACACGCCTGTGGAGGTGGAAACACGGGGTGACATGTCAAGCCGCAAACGTTCGGTCATCCGCCGCCGAGCCAGCCCAGAGCCGGATGCCGATGCTGGCAGTATCACGAAGTTGTTTCTTTCTTCACCAGCGCCAAAGCCTGAGCCGCGTTTAGAAAAACAGGCTAGCAACCCTGAACTGGAGTCGCCGCAAGTGTCGGCAAAGCCTGAAGAGCCGAATGCCACTGCTGAAACTGAGCCAGAAGTACAGGCCGAGCCGAGTGACCAAACCCCAGCTTCACCATCTGCCAAAGAGGGAGGGGATGAAACCAAGAGCGACGATGCTGAGGCACCTCAGGAAGCTTCGGAGATCAAAAAGAAGTGGTTGGAGAAGTGGGATAGCTGGGGCGGACGCTCCCTGGCCATCAGCCTCGCCATCCACACGCTCATCATTGGCTCGGCAGGTGTTTTGGTTGTGAACCAAGGTCTGCTGGATCAACAGGTGGACTTTTTACCCGGTGGCACGAAGCAGGGGGCGGAGGCCTCACAAGCCTTGGAACACAAGGTACAGCAAAAGAAAAAAACCTGGCTGAACAAGCCTGTGCCGATGCGCAAGATCGCCAGCATCAACTCGGTCTCCGAGATCGTCCTGCCGGATGAAGTGCCTGATTTGCTCGATCTGCCAGAGTCCAAAGACATGCTTTCCAGCTCCATGGGGGCCTCTGGTTTGGGCGGAGCGGGTGGCGGTTTTGGCAAAGGCATGGGTCTGGGCTCCAAAGGTGGCATGGTTTTTCAGCCTCTGTCGATGTTTGGCCGTGAGATCAAAGCCAAGAAGCTGGCTCTGGTGCTGGATGTGTCTGGCTCCATGGCTCCCTTTCTGCCGCGTGTGATCGAGGAGGTGGACAAGGTGGCCCGTGACAGCATCGTGGTTCTTTACGTCGGCTGTGGTCTGGATAAGCCGCCGACGAGAGGCCTTGAAGGCGAAGACTTGTTCCGCACCTCTGGCTCCGAGTTTGAAAAATTCTGGCGTATGGGTGGGATGGCGACGCTGCAAGAGACGCGCAAATTCAAGTTATCCAAGTCCGACGTGATTCCCATGGAGAGTGTCTATCAGGTGCTGGCGAAGCGCCCGAATACCTGGTTCATTCATTATTTAGGCAGCAATAACTACACTTGGCTGGCTCTGCTCAGTGAACAGGTAAGGCCGGCGGATGCGCTGTATTGGTTTTCAGATTTCCAAGATCCGGTGAACTTTCAGCAGGTGCTGACGGTGAAGGAAAACCTCCAGAGGCGGAAACAAAAGCTCTACATTCAGCCTTATGGCATTGGCAGTGGTCTGGATCTCGTGAAAAGCCAGCTCGTCGAGCCCACGGGAGGGGATGTCATCGAGGCTACTTTTGAGTAGGTGGTTCCTCGAATAAACCTTTTCTCAAAATGACCGTGCCCTTGCGCCTTTCTGAACCTCGTCTTCATTACGCGACTTTTTCCTGATGCACATTTCCGATATCCTCAGCCAGCAGCGCCCGACGCTGTCCTTTGAATTTTTTCCACCCAAGTCTGCCGAGGCATTTGAGGCGTTGTATGAGACGATCGGTGAACTGGAGGCCTACAAACCTTCCTTTGTCAGTGTGACCTACGGAGCCGGTGGCTCGACACGTGAGCTCACGCATGACCTCGTCGTGCGCATCAAAAAAACCACCACGCTGGACCCCGTTCCGCATCTGACCTGCGTCTGCCACACGGAGGCTGACATCGCCAGTATCTTGGAGCGGTATGCTGAGGCTGGCGTTAGCAATATTCTGGCGCTCGGTGGTGATCCTCCGCGCAATCTTGAAGGCTATGATCGCAGCAAGGATGCCTTTCAGCACGCGGCGGATCTGGTGAGGTTTATCAAGAAATTCAACGATACAGGTGCTCATCCTGACAAGCGCGGATTTGGTATTGCTGTCGCTGGTTTTCCTGAAGGACATCCTTCCACACCGAATCGCGTGCAGGAAATGGATTATCTGAAAGCCAAGTGCGACGCCGGGGCCGATTACATTTGCACGCAGCTGTTTTTCGATAACCACGATTTCCTCGATTTCCGTGACCGCTGCCGCCTTGCCGGTATCACCATCCCGATCATCGCAGGCATCATGCCCATCACGAGTGCCAGCGGCATGAAGCGCATGGCCGAGCTCGCGGCAGGCGCTCGTTATCCCGCCAAGCTACTGCGTGCCATCCAGCGCTGCGGCAACGATGAAGAAGCCGTGCAGCGTGTCGGCGTGCATTACGCCACCGAGCAGTGCCGTGATCTCATCGATAACGGCGTGGACGGCATCCATTTTTACACACTTAATAAATCACAGGCCACGCGCGAGATCTACGCCAGTCTTGGAATTCGTGACTCAGCCGCCGTCCGCACTGCATGAGTGATCAGCAAGTCCCACTCATCGCTGCCATCGAGATGGGCGGCACCAAGATCGTCTGCGGCATCGGCACAGGGCCCCATGACATTCGTGCGACGCATCGCATCGATACGACGACGCCTGAAGAGACTCTGGAGGCCACCAGCCGCTGGCTTTCTCGTGCGAAAACTGAGCACGGACAGTTTGCCGCCATCGGCATCGGTAGCTTTGGCCCCTTGGATTTAAATCCCAAGAGTGAAGGTTATGGTCTTATTACCACCACTCCCAAACCCAACTGGCAGCAGACCGATGTAGTGACGTTTTTCAAGAACCGTTTTCGCGTGCCCATAGGCTTTGACACGGACGTGAATGCCGCGGTGCTCGCCGAATATCTTTGGGGTGCGGGGCAGGGGATGGATCCGCTCATTTACATCACGGTCGGCACCGGTGTTGGCGGTGGTGTTTTGGTTAATGGCCAGCTCGTCCATGGAGCGATGCATCCCGAGATCGGGCACCTCGTCGTTCCTCCACCGACTAACAGCGCCGCGGTGCAGCGTGAGTGTCAATGTCCCTATCACAAAAGCTGTGTCGAAGGTTACGTCTGCGGCCCTGCCATCGCCAAACGCTGGGGTGTGCGGGCCGACATGCTGCCGATGGATCATCCAGCTTGGGAAGAAATCGCCGATGTCATGGGGCATGCCTTGATGAATCTATGCCTTACACTTTCTCCGAAGCGCATCATCCTCGGCGGTGGTGTCATGGCGCAGCCACAGCTCATCCCTCTGATTCGTGGCCGCCTTATTCATCATCTGAATGGCTACCTGCTCATCCCTCAGGTGGGGCGTGACATTGACAGCTTTGTGGTTTCTCCGGGCCTAGGTTCACGTTCTGGCTTGCTGGGCTCAATCGCCCTCGGACGAATGGCCTTCGATCAAACGCAAAACGCCCACTCATGAGTTCAGCCGCCACCCTAGTCGCTACCGATGTCCACCGCATTTATAAGATCGGTGGTCATGAGTTGCCCGTGCTGTGCGGTCTGAATGTGCAGGTCGCTCCTGGTGAAAAAGTTTTTCTCTGCGGCCAGTCTGGTGCGGGTAAAACGACTCTGCTTTACGTCCTTGGCGGGTTGGAAAAACCCACGAGTGGCGATGTGCTCGTGCATGGTAAATCGCTCTATCAAGGCAGCGCCAAAGAGCGCGCGCTGGCTCGCAACCGTACAATGGGCTTCGTCTTCCAGCACTACTTCCTTTTGCCGGAGCTGACAGCTTTGGAAAACGTCATCCTGCCAGCCTTGATCGGTGGTCGGCAGGCGGAAGGCCGCGCCCGTGAACTGTTGGATCGCGTGGGCCTCACGCCGCGTCTGGATCATCTTCCCACGGAACTCAGCGGCGGCGAACAGCAGCGCGTCGCCATTGCACGAGCCTTGATCAATGATCCCGGCATCCTTTATGCCGATGAACCCACTGGGAATCTCGATTCCAGCACCGGTTCAGGCGTCATGGACATGCTCATGAGCATCGTTGAGGAATCCAAAAAGACTCTCGTCGTGGTTACTCATGATCAAACCTTGGCCAAGCGCGGTGATCGCCGCCTGACCCTAAAAAAGGGCATCCTGGAAGAAGGCTGAAGATCATCTCGGTCTCGCTACGATGATACCAGCGTGGCTTTTAAAATCGGCGAGATAGCCGGAAACAGATTTGTCGATGATGACACGCTTTTTGTCGGCTGAAGCATGCATGAATCGCATTATGCCATCCTGAGTGCGCAGGGCCAGCCCGACGTGGCTGCAATAAACATGAGCCTTGTGGGTGACGATGCCGATGATGTCGCCGCTTTGTAGCTTGGGCTCGATGGCGGCCACGGCGTTTTTGGGGATGTAATGAAAAGGGTGGCGCTGCAACTCCGCCTCGATCCGGGCCATGCCGCTGCGTAGCTCGGGATTGTTTTTGAGGTAGCGGTAGCTTTTCCAGAGCACCGTCATCTCGTCGATCTTTCGCCCCTTCAGCTGAATTGTGGGCGCGATGCTGCGCGTGATGTCGCGCACATTGTCGCGAGCATCGTTGTCGCGAAACCACTCTTCGAGGTAGTGAATACGGTCGAGGTAGTTGCCGTTGCAGCGCCCACCGCGGTAACGCGTCCACTCGATCTCGCGTAGCAGGTCGCTCGGGCTGTAGCTCGTCTGCCTGCGGCCAAACATGCGCGCCAGGCCAAGCGCCGCCTCGAAGAAGGTCCAGCAATCCAGGCCCTCGAAATTCACCGCGGCCGACTCGACATGGTCATCAATCTCAAGCGTAAATCCGGCATAAGGCGTGCCTTTCATCGTCAGCGCTGCCCGTGTCATGCGGTCAGCGATGGGCAGGCTGCTCCAGTTCTCGCTTAAGCCTTCTACAACAATCTGGCGGTACTTCGATAGCCCGATCAAGGTGCGGTTTTGTGGCAAATACTCTGCGGCGGAACTGCTTAGGGCTGAATTGGCGACAAAGGTCAAAAAATGGCGTCGGGAAAGAGTCACGAGCAGGCTTTAATAAGGATCTTCATGCTCGTCTTGAGCTGCATGAGTAAGCTCACCTGTCGTTGAATCCAGCCAGTACAGGGACTCGGTGTAGCCAAAGACCGCAGGCATCTGCTGAGCCAGTTCGGTGAACTGACGTTCGGCTTCTCTGAAAAATGAAACTCCAGCTTCAGCGAATTTTTTCTTGCTCAGGTAAGGAACGGCTGGGCAGAGGCATTTCTCCAAAGTTAGCTCGGAAATAAAAGGCTCCAGGCCATAGCCGATCGTTGCCAGAGCCAGCGATGTTTGAGGGTCGATCAAAAGCAGCAGTCCATGATTATCACCGCCGCGTTCGACTGCACTGAAGAGATTGGCGCGATTAAATAGCCAAAAAGCATATACCTCGGGTTTCAATCCTTGGGGCACTTCGGCAATAACGATGGTCGCTGAAACCTCGGGGAATCGCTGCTCAAGAAACTGGATGCTGTTGATCAGCGACCGCCTTCCATGGCTGCTAAGTACTCTGGCCAGATCCGCCACTGGCGGCGAAAGCTGCGGCTGAATGCCCATCTGGGCGGTCAGTGCTTCCAAAGAAAAACCGCACTGGAGGCAGGTTGCCTCAGTCTCGGTGATTCTTTGGCGGCAGGCGGGGCAGTGCATGATCGGGTTTAGACCGCCTCAGGCAGAGTAACGTAGGGGTCTTCGTTGAGAACGACTTTTTTAGAGCCGCTAAGAAGTCTGACCCATTCACGTAGGCAGCCTAGGAAAATGATCGCGACCGCACAGAGGAAAAAGGCCGTGACAGCAGTATCGACATTGAAGTTGAACTGCTGTGCAGCCCATTCCTTGAGTTGCTGTTCCGTGCCGCCAGCGGCAATCTGGTCACTGTAAAATTTAGCCCCTGCGATAAAACCCATCTTGGGATTGGCATCGAAGAGCTTAATGTAGCCAGCCGTGAAAGTGGCGCTCATCAGGAAGAGCAGGGGAATCACCGTCACGAGCAGGTAGCGGGTTTTGCCCATCTTGATCAAAATCGTCGTGCCGAGGCAGAAGGCGATCACGGCCAGCAGTTGATTGGCGATGCCAAAAAGCGGCCAGAGAGTGTTGATACCGCCCAGCGGATCGACCACACCTTGATACAAAAAGTAACCCCAGGCAGCCACAAGCAAGGCGCTTGCAAAGACATTGGCGGGCAGACTCTGGGTATTGCCAAGCGGTTTCCAAATACCTCCCAGGAAATCTTGCAGGATGAAGCGTCCGACACGGGTGCCGGCATCAATCGTCGTCAGAATGAACAGTGCTTCAAACATGATGGCAAAGTGATACCAGAATGACATCCAGCTCGGGCCAAAAGCGCGTGCAAACATTTGAGCCATGCCGACCGCAAAGGTGGGCGCGCCACCGACACGGCCAAACATCGTCTTCTCACCGATATCAGCTGCCAGTTTGTCCATGCCTGCGACCGTGACGGGGAAGCCTGCATTGGTAATCACGCCCACGACCTCCTGCGGAGCCATGGTCTTGTTGATGCCGGCATTGATGGCGAAATATTCACCGGGTTGAAGTGCACAGGCGGCGACGAGGGCCATCAGGGCTACTAGCATTTCAGTGACCATCGCGCCGTAGGCCACGCTGCGGATGGATTCTTCACGGTCCAGCAGCTTAGGTGTCGTGCCAGATGAAATGAGCGCGTGAAAGCCGGATATGGCACCGCAGGCAATGGTAATGAAAACAAATGGAAATACACCTCCAAGGAAAACCAAACCTGTGCCATCGACAAACTTAGTGAGCTTTGGCATGTGCAACTCAGGAGCTACCCATATGACGACCAACGCCAGCACGGCCACGGTGCCGATTTTCATGAATGTACTGAGATAATCACGTGGAGCCAGAAGCATCCAGACTGGCAGCACCGAGGCCGCAAAACCATAAATCATGATCGACCAGGCAATGGTCTCACCTTTGTAGTCAAAGAGATACTCAATGCCCCAATCTTTTAAATGACTGCCTGCCCAGACGCTGGCGATCAGGCCCACGATGCCAAAAATGGTGATGTCACGGACACTGACTTTGAAAATGGTATGACCGAAGCCCATGATGAAGGCCAGTGGGATGGTCATGGCAATGGTGAAGAGTCCCCACGGGCTCTCAGCCAAGGCTTTAACCACAACAAGACCCAGCACGGCAAGCAGGATGGTCATGATGCAGAGGACGGAAATCATCGCCACAAGGCCGACTATGGGATTCACCTCTTCCTTCAGCATTTGGCCCACGGATTTGCCCCCGCGTCGGATCGAAGCAAACATCACGATGGCATCATGAACTCCGCCTCCCAGAGTGGCACCAATCAAGATCCACAGTGTGCCGGGAAGGTAGCCAAACTGAGCCGCCAGCACGGGGCCAACGAGCGGCCCTGGTCCTGCGATGGCGGCAAAGTGATGGCCAAAGACCACCCACTTGCTCGTCGGGACAAAGTCTTTGCCGTCTTTTTTGGTGTGGGCTGGTGTGGCGCGTTGATCATCCAGCACTAGCACCTTAGTCATAAGCCACTTGCTATAAAAGCGATACGCTACAGCGAAGGAACAAATGCCAGCCACGACGATCCAGAGAGCGTTGATGGTCTCCCCCTTATGTAGGGCAGAGAAGGCGACAGAACCCGCGCCAAGAGCGGAGATGGCGAGCCAAGTGAGGATGCGTAAAGGTTTCGGCATAAGAATTGTCAGACTAGAGAGTCCCCGGCCTTCGATCAAGAGAGGAAAATAGCCTTGATCGTGATACCTCAAATGGAGTGTAGTGCCAGCTCGATGAAAATTCAGTTATTACTCCTGCTCTTCCCTGCGCTGCTTTTCGCCGCGCCGAAGCCTCTTTTCCGCTCGCCGGTCATCGACACGAAAACGCCGAACCACAGCGTGGACATCGACGTGTCGCTCGAAGGCGCCAAAGAGCTCTTCCTCGTCGTCACCGATGGCGGAAACGGCTTCGCCGCGGATTGGGCGGACTGGGCTGAGCCGCGGCTCGTGCTCGGCGATGGCAGCGATAAAAAACTCACCGAGGTCGAATGGAAAGCCGCGCGGTCCGGCTGGGGCAGCGTGCGGGTGAATTCGAACTGCGAAGGTCAGACCCTGCGCAGCGCCGGCAAAGCCATCGAATACGGCATCGGCACGCATGCGAACAGCGTCATCGCTTTCAATCTACCTGCGGGCACGAAGCGCTTCAAAGCACGCGGCGCCCTTGATGAAGGCGGCACGAAGCAAGGGAGCACCAGCGTCGAGTTCCGCGTTTACACGGAGAATCCCGGCCCGCTGCAAGCCAGCGCCGTGGCGGGTGCTTCGCACGAGCCTGCGGACTCCACCGAGCAGCTCGACGTGCATCCCGAACTCACCGTGCAGCTCTTTGCCAGCGAGCCGATGATGGCGTCGCCTTCCAGCATCGACATCGACCACCGTGGCCGCGTGTGGGTCTGTGAGGTCGTGAACTACCGCAAGCACAACGGTGAACGCGCCGATGGCGACCGCATCCTCATCCTCGAAGACAGCGATGGCGACGCGAAGGCCGACAAATCCACCGTCTTCCACCAGGGCCGCGATGTGGACAGCGCGCACGGCATCTGCGTGCTCGGCAACAAAGCGCTCATCTCCTGCGGCGACGACGTTTTCTGGCTCATCGACGACAACGGCGACGACAAAGCCGACCGCAAAGAGCTCCTGTTCACCAAGATCGGCGGAGCGCAGCACGACCACGGCATCCACGCCTTCCACTTCGGCCCCGATGGCCGCCTCTACTTCAACTTTGGCAACGCCGGCAAACAGCTCTGCGACGCCAAAGGCAACCTCATCACTGACATCCACGGCGTCAAATGCACCAACCAAAACAACCGCCCGTATCAGCAAGGCATGGTCTTCCGCTGCGAACTGGACGGCAGCAAGGTCGAGGTGCTCGCCTGGAACTTCCGCAACAACTGGGAAGTCGCCGTCGATAGCTTCGGCACCCTGTGGCAGAGCGACAACGACGACGACGGCAACAAAGGCGTGCGCATCAACTACGTCATGGAGTTCGGCAACTACGGCTACTCCGACGAAATGACCGGCGCAGGCTGGCAGACACCGCGCATTGGTTGGGAGAGC